>NZ_JACJPT010000083.1:0-22589 GCF_014696195.1 Sphaerospermopsis sp. FACHB-1094
TGGATTTTGGATTTTGGATTGTTTTTGTGATCTCCAATCTAAAATCTAAAATCTAAAATCTAAAATTTTCTTCCCCAGTCCCCAGTCACCAGTCACCAGTCACCAGTCCCCAGTCCCCAGTCCCCAGTCCCCAGTCCCCAGTCCCCAGTCACAAAATTAACCCGATACGGTCTAAAGGCCAGAAGCGAAAGGTAGCACGGCCAATGAGATTTTGCTGAGGTAAAAAGCCCCAGTATCGGGAGTCATTACTATCGTTGCGGTTGTCTCCCATCACGAAAAATTCATCTTCTGGGATTTTTACGGTTGGAAATGGCTGATTTGGTGGTTCGGCAATGTAATCTTCTTGTAAAGGCTGACCGTTGAGGTAAACTTTACCATTCGCTACACTAATTACCTCTCCTGGCCTACCAATAATACGCTTGATAAAGGCTTGGTTTTTGTCATATCCACGACGTTGTAATTCTGGTGGTGTTTGAAAAACGACAATATCGCCTGTTTCGGGAGGATGAAAACGGTAAGATACTTTTTCCACTACTAAGCGATCGCCTATGTGTAAGGTGGGGTACATTGATTCTGATGGTATTAATCGGGGTTCGGCGATAAATGTCCTGATTAGTAATGCTAAAGTTAGTGCGATCGCTATTAAAGTCAGGTTTTCTTGCCAACCACGCCATGTTTTTGCAGATGTGGAAGTTTCTGTAATATTACTTTCTTGCGGCTTCATAGTATTTTGATGATTGTGACTCTCAAGGTATAATTATTAGTAATTTTGGTTCTGTACGAACCCATACCATTGACACTCCCCTGCCTAAAGGCGAGGGGATTCTACATTCGCAGACTCGCCATTAGACGACAGGCTTCGCCGTAATTACTTCTTTCGGACGGATAATTTTTTCACCCCAACGAAAACCACGACGGACTATTTTTGTAATTGTTTGGTCTGGGACATCAGTTCTTTCTTCTCGATCTACTACACGACATAGGTTAAAATCTGGTTCTTGACTTTCTAATTCTATAGGTATAAGTTGACGTTTTCCTAATACGCTGAGAAATTTACGATTAACTGCGGAAACAGAACGGGGTAAGCGTTCAATAAATTCTGGACTGGGGTTAGGGTTATTTTCCAGATAATCTAATAAAGCTCTCAGTGCTTTAGCAATAACATCTACCGGATAGGGTTTAGCAGTGCTAAACCCCCACTCCTGACTCCTGACTCCTTGATTAAATCTACTAATGAGTTTATGTCTGACTATAGATACTATTTTGATGATTCAGAGGCTAGATTAGCCAGTAATAACACATTGTGAGAATAAAAATTTTTATGCCTGAACAGCCGTTTGTACAAAAAAAGTTTGAAGAAAAATTATTAGCTCAGGCAGCCCAAAGCAGATTAACTGAAGAATTAGATGAATCAGAAAAAATAGATGTAGACATACAAACAGATATTGGTAAAATAATTCAGGGAAAAGTAGACGGGGTTGCTATAGCTGGTCAAGGATTAGTGATTAGGGAAAAAATCCGTGTTCAAGAAATTAAACTGCAAACAGATAGCATTGCTGTCAATCCTTTTAGTGCCATATTTGGGCAGATTAAACTTAATGAACCAGTAAATGCGATCGCCCATGTTGTCATGGAAGAAACTGATATTAACTTAGCTTTAACTTCAGAAATAATTCGCAGCTTAGTGCAAAAATTCCAGCTAGATGTAGATGGAAAAATTGTCAAATTTGAACCCCAAGAAATGCAGGTTTTTCTATCTGCTGATGAGACCTTAGAATTTCAAGGTAAAATTTGGCTCAAAGAACAGGGAAACAGTCACATTTTAGGATATCATGCTATAGCTCATCCCCGCACCCAAACAAAACCTGCCATGTTAGAGAGTTTTCGTTGTACCCAAGGTGAAGGAATTAGAATAGAATTAATTACCGCAGCCATGCAAAAAGTTAAAGAAATTCTCAATTTACCATACTTTGAATGGGAAGATATGATATTTTATATTAGAGATATGCAAGTCAAAAAGGGTCAATTAATACTCATGCTCGCAGCCCATGTTAAACAACTTCCTTCAGAAGAAACCTTACAAAATCTTAATTAAGTTGCACAGCAATCTTATATTCCCAGTGAGGATTCAAAATACAGAATCCTACAAAACGCCCCTACTTCGCCCCTACGACTCCTGACTCCTTATAGAAGTTTATGATCAAATAAAAAACATGAAAGAATATGATGTTGTAATTATTGGCGCAGGACACAATGGTTTAGTGTGTGCTGCTTATTTACTCAAAGCAGGTTATAGCGTCCTGCTACTAGAAAAACGTTCTGTTCCCGGTGGTGCGGCCACAACAGAAGAATGTATCCCAGACAAAGCACCAGGGTTTAAATTTAACCTCTGTGCTATTGACCATGAATTTATTCATCTCGGTCCAGTTGTTCAGGAATTAGAACTAGAAAAATATGGATTAGAATATTTAGAATGTGACCCAGTTGTTTTTTGTCCCCATCCCGATGGGAAATATTTTTTAGCCCATAAATCATTAGAAAAAACCTGTGCAGAAATAGCCAGGTATAATGAAAGAGATGCTAAAAAATATGCCGAGTTTACACATTATTGGCAACGGGCAATTAACGCCATGATGCCCATGTTCAACGCTCCACCCAAATCAATTATAGATATATTCGGTAACTACAACCTGCAAAAATTCAAAGATTTATTTTCTGTCATTGGTTCTACCCAAAAAAGTTTAGATTTTGTGCGAACAATGCTCACCAGTGCAGAAGATATTTTAAATGAATGGTTTGATGAAGAATTTCTCAAAGCACCACTTTCTAGACTAGCATCAGAACTAGGAGCGCCACCATCACAGAAAAACCTGGCCATAGGTGTAATGATGATGTCTATGCGTCATCATCCAGGAATGACTAGACCCCGTGGAGGAACAGGTGCATTAGTCAAAGCATTAGTGAATTTGGTAACAGCAAAAGGCGGCGAAATTCTCACAGATCAGCAAGTAGAAAAAGTCTTAATTGATGATGGTAAAGCCGTAGGTGTACGGGTTGCCAATGGTGAAGAATATCGGGCAAAATATGGAGTAATTTCTAATATTGATGCCAAAAGATTATTTTTACAATTGATAGATGCTCAAGAAGTAGATGATGCTGATCCAGAATTACGAGACAGATTAGAAAGGCGCATAGTTAATAATAATGAAACTATCTTAAAGATAGATTTAGCATTAGATGAACCCTTGCGTTTTCCTTACCATGAACATAAAGACGAATATCTCATTGGTTCAATTTTAATTGCAGATTCCATGAATCATGTAGAACAGGCGCATAGTAAATGTACAATCGGAGAAATTCCTGATAGTGATCCCTCAATGTATTTAGTGATGCCTAGCTTTCTTGATCCGACTTTAGCACCACCAGGAAAACATACAGTTTGGATTGAATTTTTTGCCCCTTATCAAATTTCTGGAGCAGAAGGTACAGGTTTAAAAGGTACAGGTTGGACTGATGAATTGAAAAATAAAGTTGCAGATAAAGTAGTTGATAAACTAGCAACTTACGCTCCCAATGTGAAAAATGCAACTATCGCTAGAAGGGTAGAAAGTCCAGCAGAATTAGGAGAAAGATTAGGGGCTTATAAAGGCAATTATTACCATATTGATATGACATTAGATCAAATGGTATTTTTTAGACCTTTACCAGAATTAGCAAATTATAAAACCCCCATTGATAACCTGTTTTTAACAGGTGCAGGTACTCATCCCGGTGGTTCAATTTCAGGAATGCCAGGACGTAATTGTGCGAGAGTATTTTTGCAGTCTAAACACCCAATTACTCAGACTTTAAAGGATGCTGGAAATTCAATTAAGTCTACCGTTGGTTCTGTATTTGGTATTAGTTAAGTAGGGTTTGCTGAAAAAGTTATCTCTGAGTGGCCAGGAGTATGGCTAACACCACGCTACGCTATCAGCAAACCCTATCTAGGTTTTACATTTATTCAGCAAGCCCTAATTAAATAATAACCTGATCCCCGACTTTTCAAAGATCAAAGAGGTTGGGGATCTATATCTATTGAATGGAAAAAAAGCTAATTACGAATTACCCCATGCTTTTGTAAATCTTCTAAATTACAAACTTCCAAAGCTCTAGAGTGGGTAGCTTCCAAAACAACAGGAGGTGCAACACCCGCTTCTAAAGCTTCTTGCCATCTGGCAGCACATAAACACCAACAATCTCCAGGTTTTAAACCAGGAAAATTAAAATAGGGTACAGGTGTGCTTAAATCATTGCCTTGGGATTTTGTATATTCTAAAAATTCTGCTGTTACTTGAGCGCAAACAACGTGCATCCCAAAATCTTGCCCTCCTGTGTTACAAAAACCATCGCGGTAATATCCAGTCATGGGAGATGTGCAGCAAAGTTCTAATTTTGTACCGAGTACGTTTTTAGCTTCTGTCATTTTTGGAGATTGTGTAGGTTTTCAGATATATATGTACATATATTCTACAAATAATAATCAGCAGCGGATATTTTATATATGTAACTGATTTTTTAAGTAATTATTCGTCAGAGTGAGGATAAAAGTCTAGGTCTAAAATTTGATTGAGAGCAAAAGGACAAGCGATCGCAAATTTCTCCTCTGATAAACCAGTTTCCACCATTGCCTCTTTTCGCGCTCTTTGATAAGTAGCGTTTATCCATTCATCATCAGTTAAAAAGCGTCGTAAACTGGGACTTTCTGCCAATAATTCATCTAAATTCAATCGTTCACGGGTAATGGTTACTTGCCAATTTTTACTACGACGTTCAGGCTGATATTTCCACTTTAGCAGGTGTGATAACACCAACCTTAAAGCACTCTGTAACGCTCGCTGTTGACTCTTACCCAAATCTACCACTTCCTCAATTAAATTTTCTAAATCTAATTCGTCCCACTGTTGCGATCGCAAAATTTCTGCGGTCTGTTCTACCCAAGCAAAAAAATCTTGTCCATAAAGAGTTTGTAAAATTTGGAGTTCTTGGGTCTTCATGGTATTCCTGTTTTTTCATCCTGTGCATCCTTTCTTATTTTATCATATTGCTCCTTTAATGCTCCTAATCCTGATTCATAAACTGATTCATAAAATTTCTATTGTCAAAATCAGGATTGACTATTTTTTCAGATTAACAAGATTCAGTATTAATAAATTCATCCTTCATCCTGTAAATCCTATAATCTTGTTCATCCTGATTCTGACATTCTCAACTTATCATCTACCAAAAACAGTAGTCAAAGAACGAGCTATATTTTGCGGTTGCATCGCATCCATCGCTGCGGTTGGTTCATAACCACAATGCACCATACAATCAGCACATTTAGGATTACCACTAGCGCGTCCGTACTTACTCCAATCAGTCTCATCTAACAATTCTTGGAAAGTTTGATAATAACCTTCATTCAACAAATAACAAGGTTTTTGCCAACCCAAAACACTATAACTAGGACTACCCCAAGGAGTACATTCATAGTCTTTTTCTCCAATGAGAAAATCTAAAAATAATGGGTTGTGATTAAAGTTCCAGTTTTTCTTCCCAGATGTGTAAGGTGCAAGAATTTCTCTAAATAAAGCGCGGGTTTGTTCTTTTTGCAGAAAATGATCTTGATCTGGTGCCCATTCATAACTGTAACCAGGGGAAATCATCATTCCATCAACTTTTAAAGTATCGAGAAAATCAAAAAATTCCTGCATTTCTTTGACATCACAACCTTCAAAAATAGTCGAGTTTGTAGTAACACGAAAACCTTTAGATTTAGCAGCGCGGATCGCTTGCACAGCAACATCAAAAACGCCTTTTCTGTCTACACATTTATCATGCCATTCCCGCATTCCATCAAGATGAACACTGAAAGTTAGATAAGGAGAAGGTTGAAATTTATGGAGACTCTTTTCTAACAACAAACCATTGGTACACAAGTAAACATATTTCTTGCGTTCTACTAAACCTTTAACAATTTCATCAATTTGTGGATGTAATAATGGTTCTCCTCCAGGAATAGAAACCACAGGTGCGCCACATTCTTCTACAGCTGCAAAACATTGTTCTGGGGTCAGATTTTGTTTGAGAACTTCTGTAGGATGTTGGATTTTTCCACAACCAGAACAAGCTAAGTTACATCTAAATAAAGGTTCTAACATTAAAACCAGAGGGAAGCGTTTACGTCCTAACAGACGTTGTTTAACTAAATATTTACCGATGTCTATAGCTTGTTGTACATTAATCGCCATTTAACTATTCTCCTCTCTTGATAACACCACATCGTTTGTAGTCAGCACTTAAGTGCTGACTACGAACTTATTTGACATAACCATTAGCAACAAACCAATCAACAGCGTCCTTGAGTGCTACCTTCAGAGAAGACTGAGGTAGACTAAGTTCGCGGATGGCCTTGGAAGCATCATAATACATTGGTTGCTGTGCCATGCGAACACCATCTATAGGAACTGTGGGGGTTTTTCCCATAGGTGCAAGAATTTTCTCTTCTATCCAAGCAACACTCAATGGTAAAAAAGCGGGAACTGATACTTGCGGTGCTTTCAATCCTGTAATTTCGGATAGTATTTCTAGCAGTTGTTTGAGACTCAGATTGTGATTTCCTAAAATATAGCGATCGCCTGTTTTTCCTTTTTCTAAAGCTAGTAAATGTCCCTTAGCTACATCTCGCACATCAATAAAGTTCAAACCAGTATCCACATAAGCCGGCATTTGTCGTCGCAAAAACCGCAGAATAATATCTCCGGTGGGTGTGGGTTTAATATCCAATGGTCCTATAGGACTGCTAGGATTAACTATCACTATATCTTGACCTTGTTTTGCTGCTTCTTTTGCGGCTTGTTCAGCTAGGAATTTAGACTTTTTATAGTCTCCCACTAACTTCTCTACTGGACTCTGATGGTTTTCATCCACAACTTTACCCGATTTTCCTACTCCAATAGCTGCGACGGAACTGGTATAAACTGTGCGTTCAATTCCCGCTTTTTGCGCTGCTGCTAAAATATTCCTTGTACCTTCCACATTATGACGATACAGTAAATCGCGGTCTTTTTGCCACAGGGAATAATGGGCAGCTACATGAAACAGATAATTACAACCTTGCATCTGTTTCCAGATATTGGGATCATTTAAATCACTTTTGACAATATCTATTTCTAAACTCCGTAAATTTCCCAGGTTACTACTTCGACGTACTAAAGCCGTAACTTTGTATCCTGATTCTAATAGCGATCGCACTACATGAGAACCTACAAAACCTGTACCACCAGTTACAAAAGCCCGCATTTAATAACCTCTCACTCCTCAATATGTTATTATCTATGTATCTGGGTAACTTAGCTCAGATTTTTTGTTTTTCATCTTTGTTTAATGATATTATGTTAAGTATAATTATCCAAGCAAGATAGTTATATACACAAACGTTTATATTACTTGTAATTATGCCCCTACAAGAAGAAATTGACAAAACTAGGCAAGAAATTAAAACTGATGGCTACTCAATGTCAATTGGAGAGTGGATGAGTCTTTATCAGAGTAATGAGATTGATATTAACCCAGAGTTTCAAAGAGTTTTTCGCTGGTCAGAACATCAAAAATCTGCTTTTATAGAATCAATTCTGTTAGGCATACCAATTCCTCCCATTTTTGTTAGTCAAAGAAATGATGGTGTTTGGGACGTTGTAGATGGTGTTCAAAGACTATCCACTATATATGAATTTACAGGTCTTTTAAAAAAAGATAATCAAGAAGAAAATACACATCCAGTAGCTTTGCAAAAAACTACATACTTACCTTCCTTAGCAGGTAAAAAGTGGGATGATCCTAATGATCCTGAAAACTCCTTAACTCAAACACAACGTTTATTAATTAAGCGAGCAAAAATAGGAGTAAATATTGTTGAAAAAGAAAGTGATGCGATCATTAAATATGAGCTATTTCAGCGACTTAATACAGGAGGAACAATTGCTACACCTCAAGAAATGAGAAATTGTATCCTGTTGATGCTAAATAAAAAACTCCATGAATTAATGCGAACACTGGCAAATTATGAACCATTCAAAAATTGTATAGCCTTGAGTGATAGGCTTTATGAAGAACAGTATGACATGGAGTTAGTATTGCGGTTTATTCTTCTATTTGATAAGGCGGAGGAAGATATTAGAAAATTGGGTGACGATGTTAGTTTTTTTCTAACAGAAGAAATGCGTAAAATGGCTCTTGAGCAAGAATTAGATTATAGCCAGATAGAAATGGCATTCAAGACAACATTTGATGTCCTGAATCAAACTACAGGAGATAATAGTTTCAAAAGATATAAATCTGAACAAGATAGATTTCTTGGCGGGTTTCTATTATCCGCATTTGAGGTAGTAGCATTAGGAATTGGACACAATTATCAAAATCTGCCTCCAATAAATAAAATATCAGAGTTAATAAAAACTATTTGGTCAGATCCAACTTATCAAAAGTGGTCTGGTGCAGGTGTGAATGCTGTAAGACGTTTACCCTATCTTATTCCACTGGGTAGAGGAGTATTTTCTCCCTCATGAGCATCCGCACTGCTGAAAAACTAAGTGATATCCTTGCAACTGATCTTGCTTGGAGAAAAAAGGAACTGTCAGAAATAAAATCCTTAATAGAATTAAAAAATGTTTCTCCTCAAAGGCATAATGTATGTATTCGCAGTGGAATATGTATTTTATATGCTCATTGGGAGGGTTTTGTTAAATTAGCAGCTAATTCTTATCTGGAATATGTTGATATGCAAAGACTTCGTTATGATCAGCTTGCTAGTAATTTTCTAGCTTTAGCAATGAAAGAAAAACTCAAAGATGCCAAAGACACCAATAAACCATCATTATATATCCCTGTTTGTGACTTTTTTCTTTCCCAATTAAATACGAGATGTTCTTTACCCAAAAAAGCAATATCTACAGCTTCCAATCTTTCTTCTCAAGTTTTGAAGGACATCACTGATATTTTAGGATTAGATTTTTCATTATATTCTACTAAGTCAAAATTAATAGATGAAAGCCTCTTAAAATCTAGAAATGAAATAGCTCACGGTAACGATTTACTGGTTAGTAGAGAAAAATACATAGAATTACATACGGAAATTATCGCAATGTTAGATATGTTTAGCAATCAGATACAAAATGCTGCTGTTAATAAAGATTTTATGTTGAACAAATAAGTTCCGAATATTTTCCATAATCAATAAGATTTATTTATTAAATAACTTTTTTTAATAAGTTTTTTCAAAAAAAATTTTGTTTTTTCAGGGTTCAGGTCGCTGTCAGCGTGGTATGATAGTCATATTAATATAATGGAGTGTAAGCAAAATTTTTTTGAAGGCACACATTCCCATTATCAGAATATCAGTTCTAGGCGAAAAAGTCAACGGGGTTAGACCCCAAAAAAACGAATTTTTTTTCAAAATTAAATTTTTTTTTAATTTTTTGATGTCCTAAGAAATTGAAACGACTAAAATCCTGTAAATCCTAAAATCCTGGACATCTTGATTCTAACAAAAAAATTATAACACAAACAAACATTCTGTCAATCCTGATTCAGACATTTTACTATATTTCCACATATTGCCAGCGTTTGGTTGCTCCGGTTTCTCGACAGATTAAAATTCCAAACCATTCTAATCTTTCGACATTTTCAGCGATCGCATTTTTGTTCCATCTACCATTTTTGAATTGAGCAGCAATTTGATCCACTGTCCACTCGCTGGTATTGGTGCGGAGTAAGTAGCGGATAGCTGCAAGTTGCTCTTTTGGTTGTTTGGGAAAAGTTTTTTGTTCGCTGGGAATAATAACGGTTGCTTCTGTTTCCATTACTTCCGTTAGCACTTTTTGAGTAACTTCGTTTGGTGCTTGATATTCGGGACGCAACCAGCGAACTATACCGTTACGTTCTTCTTCTGCACGTTCAGCATTGAGAGTAACTAAGCGTTCTAAGATAATTTCTTCAATTTCTGCTTTTGTTTTTTGATTATCTTTTAAATCTTGCCATTCATAAGCATCAAGAACAGCGTTATCTAATTCATCATGAATTTGTTTGAGGGTGGAAACTAAGGCTTTATTATTATATGTTTTATCTGCGTCGGTAAATGTTTCACCTTTGCGGAGTTTTTCTAGGAGGTTATACATTCCTGTAATTGTGATTTCGGGATGTTGTGTTTGTACTCGTTTACGATGGGAGTCTAATCTTTCTCCTAATTCTCGAATTTTCTGTTTTTGTTCTGGTGTAGGATTTGGAAAAGGGAATTTATCAAAGCAAATAGATTTTGGATATACAGGAGTCACTCCACGCTGAGAACCAGAAGCTAAAGTCCAAACTACATGAATATAGCTAGATAAAACACCCAAATAATAAGCATCACTTAATCCAATGACAACTAACTTATGTTCTGCTAAAACCTGACTATCTACAAAAATAAAAACACGATGTTTTGAAGTTTCTACTGTTACAATATAACGGTCTAAACCTGCTATAGCTTGACGAGTTTTAGGCATATTTTCCCCAAACAACCACCAGTTATCTTTTCTCGTTTTACGATTATTTGTATCTCGTTCTGGTTTAACTTTTAACAATACTTGTTCAAAAGCTTTAGGGTCTTGATTTTGTGCTTCAGATAAACTTAGTTCAAAAAAGTCTATTACTTGTAAATTTCGAGGTGTTTTTAGCACATCATTTCCATTAATTATAGGGCGTGTACAAGGGTAATGTTTCTCTAATTCAGAATTATCATCAATTAAAAAACCCCTATTTCCTAACATTACACCCATCCCAGCAAGACCATAGTTAGATTTTAATGATAAAGCTCCAACAATATCTGTACCTATTCTGATATCCGCTTGAATTAGACCATGACTGGTAATAGTTTCAATTTCAGCTATTCCATCTATAGAGTTAATTTTCTCCAGTGTTACTAAAGATAGTTTTCCAATTCCATTTCCTGAAGCTCCTGATGTCATTGCAATTCTTACAGATGCAGAATCTTTAGTATCAACCCAAGGATGATCTGGAATTGCAAATATTAAATGAATTGGTTGTGTTGACATAAGAGCATCACTAATTACTCTCCGATTGAATGTTTGTGTAATACTATTAGTGGTAACAAAACCAAATCGGTTAATTTTTTGTGTAGCGGTTAATTTTGCAGCCTTATACCACCAATACATTACATAATCACAGCTATCAGGAACTTCATTTTTATACGTATTACGCATAGTTTTTACATACCCTTCACCTAAATTTTCAATCATATATAATTTTCCAATAAAAGGAGGATTAGAAACAATATAATCTGCATCTGGCCATATAGCAGGACGAGGATTAAGATAACGATAAATAGGAATTTGATCACTCGCATCTGGAACATCTTCACCCGTCACAGGATGCTTGATCATTTTTCCACCCCAGCGAGTTTTCACCTGACCCGTTTTAGCATCAATATCTAATTCCCTCCCATCATAATCTAACACCGCATCACGAAATTCAATATTATGAAAATCCTGTAAAATCGGTTCTGGTGGTGGTGTACTTCCATAGCGTTTAAAATGCCATTGTAAATAACCAATCCAAATTACTAACTCTGCAATAGCGGCCGCTCTAGGATTAATTTCAATCCCTAAAAATTGCGATGGGTTTACCTGTTTTCTTCCTGCTAAACGCGGATCAAATTCTTCTAATAAATTCGTTGTCACCTTCCCCAAAACATCCAGCAAGCGCATTTGTACTTCCTGTTCCAATGTTTTCAGCAAGTCTAAAGTCACATACAAAAAATTACCCGAACCACAAGCAGGATCAAGAATGCGAATTTGTTGTAATTTCTCTAAAAATGCCCGAATCTCATTTTCAGCTTTTTCTATTTGTGCTTTTGTCGGTTTTTGCTGTTTTTCTTTCAGAGTTAAAAATCGATCAACTTCCGATTCAACTAATAACCATTCCTCCCGTAAAGGTTCTATAACTACGGGACGCACCAACCGCTCAACATAGGATCGGGGTGTGTAATGCGCTCCTAAACTTTTACGTTCTTTACTATCTAAAGCTCTTTCTAATAATGTGCCAAAAATCGCCGGTTCTACCTCTGTCCAATCTTTATTTGCAGCTTCATACAGCACTTCTAACTGTTCTTTGGGTAAATCAAAAGCTGTCGCATCAGCAAAAAAACTACCATTAAATTGGGGAATTTCATCAAAGTTAAATCTACCCCCAGTATTCATGATATCCCAAAGGCTTTCAATATCTGTCTTAAACGTCTTCGGTTCAACTAACCAGCGTTCTTTTAATGCTTTAGTGAAAACTTCTCCTTTCAACAATTTCACATCTTCTGCAAACATGGTAAAAATGCAGCGCATGAGAAAATTAGCCACTTCTTGGGGTTGGTGTCCTTGTTTTTCTAACCACCGTGCTAATTTAGCTAAGGTATCTGCAACTTCTCTTGTTACCCGCGCTCGATATTTTTCCGGGTTTAAAGTTTGCGGATCATTAAATATCGCAACGAAACGATTAAATACTTTTTCATCTAAAAGCTGATCAAGATCAATTTTTTCCCGCGCACCATAACCACCATAGTTACCACTAAAACTCATCCACATTTCAAAATGTGAACCAATATCACAGGTAATTAAAAAGGGAGGTTTACTTGGTAGAAAAGGTGTATAACTTTGAGCTTGATAAAAAGCTTTTTCCATGGCGATATCGTAGGTTTTTGTCCCTCGTTTAGCAGTACCCCGTTTAGCTGTATTTCCCCCTTGTTTAGCTTCTATTAAAAAATGTCCTTCTTTGTAGAAGTCTGCAAAGTTGGTAGTTTCTCCATCTTTGTTAAATATCTTGATGTCTTTATCAAAACAATAGCGATCGCCTGTTATACTTCCTTTAGGTGCTGGACGTTCTACCGCCAAAGCATCACAAAGTTCTAAAAAGAAACCCTGATAATTTGCTCTCTCGTTACCCTGTGAACCTTTCCACTTTTTGAGGAATATTTCTACTCGTTGATGATCTTCACTTTTCATGGTAGTCTAGAATATTAATTACTGTTATGAATTAGGATTTTACAGGATTTTTGTCAGAATCAGGATATCCAGGATTTGAGGATTTTCAGGATGTAGTAAAAGAAAAAAACTGAAGTTTTACCCAATTCATAAGTTTGAATTATTGAAAATTAAAAATTAATAAGTTTTTCTTCAAAAAATCTTTTTTTTAGGTGTTGCCGTCGGGGTAAACGTGGTATGATAGTCATATTAATATAATGGAGCATAAGCAAAATTTTTTGTAAGACACACATTCCCATTATTAAAATATCAAGTCTAGACAAAAAAGTCAACGGGGTGAACCCCAAAAAACGAATTTTTTTTTCAAAATTTAATTTTTTTTAATTTTTTTGATGTTCTAAGAAATTGAAAAAACTAAAATCCTGTAAATCCTAAAATCCTGGACATCCTGATTCAGACAACAAAATTATAACACAAACCAACATCCTGTAAATCCCCTAATCATATCAATTAGATCCCCGACTTCTTGAAAAAATCGAGGATCTAACTCTGTCAACTGTCAACTGTCAACTGTCAACTGTCACCTGTCACCTGTCAACTGTCATCTTCTTTCTGGGAAACCAATCATCTAAAATGGCATAGACAACAGGAACAACAATTAAACTGAGAATAGTAGAAGTTACTAAACCACCAGCAATAGCAACGGCCATAGGCGATCGCAACTCAGAACCTGCACCAAAACCCAAAGCAATTGGTAACATCCCTAAAATAGTAGAGACAGTAGTCATCATAATCGGTCTGAGTCTCACAGGTCCAGCTTTAAGAATAGCTTCCGTGCGTTCCAAACCTGAGAGACGTAATTGATTAATGTAATCTACCAAAACAATCGCATTTTTATTAGCAAGTCCTAGTAAAAACACAAAACCAATCAAAGAAATCATGCCAAAATCACTCTTAGTTAAGAGTAAAGCTAACATTGCTCCCACCACAGCTAAAGGTAAAGAAGCACCAATTACTAAAGGATCTACCCAACTTCTAAACAGTAAAATCAAGACAACGATAATACACAACGCCGATAAAATCAAAGTGGAAATAAAACTACTAAAAACCTCATTTTGTTTAGCAGAATCTCCACCTAAATCTAAAGTAATATCAGCAGGTAAAATATCTTGAGCTTCAGCCACAATTTTATCTGTAGCATTACCCAAAGTTAAATCCTGACCCAAATTAGCACTGACATAAGCTACCCGTTGTTGGTTGAGTCGTTCAATCTGAAAAACTTGATCTGAATTATTTGTTTCACCTGTAACTGTAACATCTGCAAATCCTGGAATTTTCGTAATGCGATCTTTAATTTTCTTGGCCGCTTGATTCAAAGTTTTCAGATCATTACCACGAAGTGCTATTTGTAAAGGTTTTTCTCCACCAGTATCCACAAATTGAATATCTTCCACACTGGTAGACACACCAGGAAGTTGAGGTAAACTTTGCCGCAATTGATCTTGTAATTCTGCGGTTTTCATTGTGCGGTCTGCCTTCAACTTGACATAGAGAGTACCCTTATTTGGTTCACCTCCACGAGAACCAACCGTAGTAAACACAGTTTCCACATCTGGGTATTTTCTTACCTCCGCTTCCAGTTTTTTTGCCACCTCTAAAGAGTCATTGAGAGGGTTAGGAATGGGGACTGGGGACTGGGACGTTATTTCCTTTCTGTCTTCTACCTGGTTGGTGAGCGAAGTCGAACCACCCCTGCTTCTTAACTGCTGTAAAGCTTCTAAATCAGGGATTTTCGGCAAAGGAGCAGTATAAGTAATATTAAATTCACCCCGATCTAACTTAGGAATAAAACCCTTGGGAATAAAAGGAACTAGGGCAATTCCAGCAACAAAACTGAGTACAGCTAAAGCAATAACTATTTTTCGGTGATTCAAAGACCAAGCTAATAAATTGCGATAAGCTTCAGTAAAATAAACCCCAATATTTGCTAAACCCACCCAAGAACTCTCTGAAACCTTCTTCCCTTCCTGTTCTTTGCGCCCTTCGTGGTTCAATTCTCTTTTCTTAACAGGTTTGAGCCAATAAATAGATAAAACTGGTGATAAAGTCCGCGCCACCAATGTAGAAGCAATATAAGCAGCAGAAACCGTAATTCCAAAAGGCTGGAAAAATTGTCCAACTACTCCACCCATCAAACCAATAGGCAAGAAAACAGCTATAGCTGTAGCAGTAGTAGCAACAACCGTTAAACCAATTTCATCGGTAGCTAAATGTGCCGCTTCACGGGGACTTTGCCCTTCTTCAATATGCCGTAAGATATTTTCCACATCAATAATGGCATCATCAATCACACTACCAATAACCAAAGCCAAAGCTAACAACGTAATTGTTTCTAAGTTAAAGCCGAAAAAGGCCATCACAATAAACGTTGCTAACAAAGATGTGGGAATAGCTAAAGCAGAAATTAAAGTTGCTCGCCAACTCCATAAAAATGGGAAAATGACGACAATTGCTAAAATGATCGCTTCCATCAACGCATCTATGGTTGACTGGGTAGCTTTGCGGATATATTCTGCTTGGGTAGCGGCTAGGGTAAATTTGACATCTTTGAAAGTAGAGCGCAGGTTTTCTACTTCCTGTTCTACGCGACTGACAACTTCTAAAGTATTAGCATTACCACGTTTAATGACTTGAAAAGCTAGTACATCTTGACCATTAAATCTGACTAAATTTCCGCCCCCTTGAGGTAAGGCCGCAGTGGCATTGGTAGGATTGAGAGGAGGTGATTTTGGTGGAGTGCCTAGCAGTGAGACTTTGAGAACTCCTGGTAATTTGGCGATCGCAGGGACAATTTTCTCATCTGCCAATTTTTGCAAATCATCCAAACTGCCAGACTCGCTTTCAATGGCATAACTAATGACTGATGACTCATTCAGGTTTAAAGGAATAATCTGATAATTAGCTCCTTCAGGCAGTTTTAAATCCTTGAGTGCAGTTGTAGTATTTTCCGTAGAAGTTTCTAAATTTGTACCCACTGCAAACAACAAGCTTACAGCAGTTTGCCCCGGATAGCTGGAAGAACGGATATTTTCCAGACCTTCCAAGGATTTGAGGCTTTCTTCTATTGGTTTAGTTAACTTTTCTTCTGTCTCTAAAGCCGAAGTGAGGGGTGCTTGAGCATTAACCACCACCACGGGAAAAGTAATATCGGGGAATAGGGCGTATTTGAGAGAACTAAAAGCCAGAATACCCGCTATTGTCACCCCGATCCAAAAACACACCGTCAACCACGAAAATTTAATTGCCCATCTGGATATATTAAAAATTTCGCGTGCGGATTTTGAGTTAGTCTGTACCATCTTGGAAATTAGATTATCGCGTGGCTGACACAATCATTTAGTTATGCTACATTAACCGTCCACCTTTTAGTCAGTTTTGCAAATCGCTATATTCCCAGTGTTTTGGATCTGGGAATATGAGCGATCGCCTATATCAAAATGCTGATGTTCAATAAGTTGAATATTTCTAAAGTTGTAGTTATAAGTCCCCAGTCCCCAATCACCAATGTGGACAGTTTCTCAACACGGCTTCCAGTTTCCTAGCAACATCCACAGAATCACTTGAAAGGATTAGGAATGGGAAGTGAAGATGGTAAAACAGCTACAGCAGCAGCACAAGAGGAATTTTTTTACCCTCTTATGTTCATTCCTCCTTGTCCCCGTAGCCTTCCTTGTTCTGGTAGTTGTCCTGGTTCTGCTTGCGCCAATAGTTAGAGATCATGAACACGAGGAGCAGGTATAAACACATTAAACTCGCATCTGTCAAATTTGGCAATAAAGCCTTGAGAAATCAGGGGGTGTGAGAGCGCAAATTAAATTAAAAATCCCCTGCTGGTTAAGCATGGGGATTTTCCCTAAAAGCTTTATTCTTAATTAAGCAGCTAGATTTGACGCAGCAAATTCCCAGTTAACCAAGTTATCCAAGAAATTTTTGATGAATGCTGGACGTGCATTTCTGAAGTCGATGTAATAAGCGTGTTCCCAAACGTCGATGGTGAGCAGTGCCTTTTTACCATGAGCTAGGGGGTTTTCTGCGTTGGGTGTTTTCATGACTTTGAGTGTACCACCGTCATCAACTAACCAAGCCCAACCGCTACCAAACTGGGTTGCAGCCGCAGTAGAAAATTCTTCTTTGAATTTGTCGAAGCTGCCAAAGTCTTTATTAATTCTCTCGGCTAGTTCACCTGTGGGAGCGCCACCACCTGCGGGTGTGAGTGAGTTCCAAAAGAAGGTGTGGTTCCAAACTTGAGCCGCGTTGTTGAAAATGCCAGCTTTGGCAGGATCTTTGAAGGAAATTTGAATTACTTCTTCGAGGGACTTATCAGCAAGTTCTGTACCATCGGTGAGTTTATTGAGGTTGTCTACATAAGCTTTGTGATGCTTACCATAGTGATACTCAAAGGTTTCACCTTTCATGCCATATTGCTCTAAAGCATTAAAGTCGTAGGGTAGGGGAAGCTGTGTAAATGCCATGTTTTCAAGTCCTCTCTTTATTGTTTTCCAGTTAAAGCTATTGCCAAAAACCAGAAAATTTCAGGTTTTGTATTGAGTCAGTTTTATATCCTTGATATTGGGACACAAAACTTAACATGGCTATTCTACTACCAAAGTGAACCTTAAACCACTGCACTTTAGTAATAACCCAGATTTCTAGTTCTCTAGTTGGGGCTGGTAATGGGTAATGGGTAATGGGTAATTGGTAATTGGTGATTGGGAAATCAAAAATTATTGTGAACTCCTGAACTCCTGTAACTCCTGAATCCTGAATTCTGCGGTAATTATCGTTGAGACAAACGATCCTGGTAATAATTAACAATTCGCGCTGCCACCTCACCAGGAGTAAGTCCATCGGTTTCCACTTCCACTGCATCGGCGGCTTTCCGCAATGGGGAAATTTTGCGAGTGCTATCTTTATAATCTCGTTCGGCAATATCCCGTTCGAGTTGTTCTAAACTTACTTCCGGTTGCCCTTGTTTTGTAAAGTCCTGCTGACGACGACGGGCGCGTTCACTCACAGAAGCAGTTAAGAAGATTTTCACTTCTGCATCTGGGAAAACATGAGTACCAATGTCTCGGCCTTCAGCTACTAAACCACCCTTTTTCCCCCAGCTTTGTTGTTGTTGAACCAGGGCTTTGCGGACTGTATTTTGCGCGGCGATCGCTGATACTTTTGATGTCACCTCAATGCTCCGAATTTCTTGAGTGACATCAATACCATTAATCCATACCTGTACGGGAAATTGTATATTTTGACTAGGAGTAAGTTCTATTTTACACTGGTTGGCTAATTCAGCAATACTGCATTCATCATCAATATCAATGCCGTTTTCCAGCACTAACCAAGTGATAGCACGGTACATTGCACCAGTATCTAAATAAACTAACCCTAGTTGGTTTGCCACTTGGCGAGCCACGGTAGACTTACCCGCACCAGCAGGACCATCAATGGCGATAATCGGTTGGCGTAGCCCGTTGTAGACATCGCGCAAGATGGTATTATCAATCAAACGTGTAGAACCTAGACGGGCTGCGATCGCCAGCATTCCTTCCTCCTCAATTTTTCTTAGAAACATCAATGTAGTCGGTTCAACCAATTCAATATATTCCACATAGATAGTGCTGACTTTTGCGATTTCTTCCCACACCAATGCTATCAGCTGGCTGCTGTTGCGAACGCCAGCACGAAACGCCGCTTCAGCTTGCTGCAAGCCTTTAAATAACACTGTTGCCTGATCTTTTTCCGTTGCAGTCAAATATTGATTACGAGAACTCAAAGCTAAGCCAGACGCTTCCCGCACCGTTGGACAAGCAACAATTTCTACTGGCAAATTTAAATCAGCCACCAGACGTTTAATAACTGCTAGTTGCTGGCCATCTTTTTCACCAAAGTAAGCTCGATCAGGCTGTACCAAATTGAAAAGCTTGGTGACAATTGTCGCCACACCTTGAAAATGACCCGGCCGATATCTACCACACAAGCTACTTATCATACCAGATGGAGGGATTACTTGTGTCACTTGATTTTCTTGTATATTCTTCTGAGCAATTCCCATTTCTTCCGGAGTAGGGGCAAAAATCGCATCAACTCCCGCTTGTTCACACAATTTTCGATCTTGCTCTAAAGTCCGAGGATAGCGTTGATAATCCTCATGTGGTCCAAATTGTAGGGGATTGACAAAAATACTAACAATCACAGTAGAATTTTCTTGCCTAGCTTGTTGCATTAGGCTTAAATGACCTTGATGCAGTCCGCCCATAGTGGGGACTAAACCAATTTTTGTAGGATACCAAGTAGTCTGATCATCAAATAATAGCTCGTCTGAAAGTTTAATATTACTTTCCCTGCGACGTTGATTTAAATAGCAGCGTAAAGCTGCAACTGTTGTCAGCAAGCGCACAAAATACCCCTAGTTCTTCTCTATCCTCTCCCCCGTTAGTTTATATCTAAAATTGGGGTGAGAGATGAATGAACTAGGGGTATGAAACAATAGTGAAGAGCGAAAAAGAGTTTTTACTGTGAAAGGGTGTTATCTTCCCAACACCTCAATACGAACGGGAGCAAGTCCACTGCTCATCATTCCTAATATCCGGGCTGCACCCAGAGAAAGGTCAATAACTCGACCACCGATGTATGGACCACGATCATTAATTCGCACAACTACAGACTTACCATTCCGGGTGTTAGTCACACGAACTTTTGTTCCCATAGGTAAACTACGATGGGCTGCTGTCATTCCTTCGGGATTATATCTCTCACCGTTGGCAGTTTTCCTACCTGCCCAATCATAACCGTACCAAGAAGCTATACCCTGGAAGTTGAATTTGATGCGACCGGCAACTTGTTGCGGTAGCTTGGGCATGGAAATGGTGGTACGTGGTGGTAAGTTGGCAATTTCGCTGATGGGAGATGCTTGGCCTATGAGTCTCCGCAGGCGATTGGTTGCTTGTAATGCATCTTGTGCTAGATTATTTGTAGTATCTGATAGTTGGGTGGATTCATTGATTTCCACCAATTCTTTACCGTTGATTTTGATGGTGTAGCTATCAGGTTGCTGTTCAACAGAGAAGCCTTTGTCTTGGGCTTTATTATGATTCACTGGAGATTTTTCCCCTGTTTTCCAGCTGACGATAATTTTGCTTGCGTCTGCATCCTCCCGCATCAACTGGTTGATTTTGGAGGCTACTAAACTGGCTCTGTGTACTGGGTCATCGGCAATAATAGAGCTAGGAGATTTGCTCACATCCATCACACTTCCTACACTGGCTACCTTAGCTGAGTTACTGGCGGCAGGGATATAAGATTTAACGCCTTGGCTATTCCCAATTGTTCCCACTTTTGTTTCCGCACTCTTGACTGGGTTAGAACCCAGAAAGGTAAGAACGGGAATATTTCGGATGTAAAGGGTTGCCGCTTGACGACCTTCAACGCTGTGAGGATGAATTTGTGTGTTCACAGCATCTAAGGTATTTTCCTGTGTCGGGGACTGGTACTCTCCCACTTTCACTGCATCAGCTACGGCAGATGCTTGGGTAGTTGGAGAGTTTCCCTTGGTGGTTTGAGTACGACCCACTGCGGGTACACCCAAAACAGACAGAAACACAGCGACAGTAGTCCACAAATGTCTTTGATTCATGCGTCCGATTTTAAAGCGACTCTAGAACTTAAAGTTTTGTAATTCGAGTTTTGTGGTTCATGGCTTTTTCACCTGTGTTGGTGAATGAACCTGAAACTCGAACTCGTTCCGCTTTCACTTTTTGTTTATAACTGCAACAGAGTAACATGAACTTTTGGGCTTGGGGATCAGGGTTTTAGCGTAAGTCTTGCGCTGGTTTCCTCAATTCTTATTGGGTTTTATCAGTCAAAACCTTTTGCAAATCAGGTTTTTGGATTTGTAACATTTTTTTTCGGGATATGAATAATTTTTTATGAACATGAAATATGAAGTTGATTTTCGCTTAAGTTCTTAATAGCTTGATTGTTTGATATCAGCTTTGTAATCATAGTAACATATATAACTCAAATTTTCAATATTTTTAGTATTTATTAGAACTTAATATTTTAATTATCAATATTTATACTCATAATTGATATTTGCTCGATTTGAAGAAATGAACCAAAAAAACTATGAATAATCAATGATTTTTCTGAAAAAAATACGTTTTTTATTTTCAGAGTCGAATAAAATATGATACAAAGGCTATTTGAAAATATTGGTAAATATAGTATTTTTTTAAAATTGATTGTTCAGTAATTTTGAGGTTGACAACTATCTATTTTTAGTAATAAGCATTGGTTTCATCAAAAAAAAGTAATGATGGGAAAATAGAGAAAAGGTTGTCAGTTTGTAAAGTAGACTTTTTTAAGTATAAAAAACTACTTTTAGCTGATAAACACAACTAATCCATCAACTATCATATTTATTTGCAAGTTATCAGCCTTATGGCAAACTCACAAGATCGAGAAACAGGTTCATCACCATTTTTAGAAGTTCTCAAAGATTTGCATTCCCAGTACAAATCACTGCAAGAGGGTACAGTCGCAAACTACATTCCCGAACTAGCAAAAGTAAACCCCAACTTATTTAGCATCTGTATTGCTACTGTAGATGGTCAGATTTATGAAGTTGGTGATTATCAACAGCTATTTACTATCCAGTCGATTTCCAAGGTGTTTATTTATGGACAAGCTTTAGAAGATCATGGACGGGATTATGTGTTAACTAGGGTAGGAGTAGAACCGACTGGAGACGCATTTAACGCGATTATTCTTGATGAACAATCAAAGCGACCCTATAACCCGATGGTAAACGCAGGAGCTATAGCCACTACCAGTTTAATTAAAGGTAATGGAGCGACAGAACGCCTTAATCGCTTATTAGAAATGTATAGGCGTTATATTGGACGAGATGTATTTGTAGATATTTCGGTATTTACTTCCGAACGCAGTACAGGACACCGCAACCGCGCTACTGCCCATCTTATGCTAAATTTTGGCATGATTGACCAAAATATTGAAGAAGCACTAGATTTATATTTTCAACAATGTTCTGTGATGGTAAATTGTCGAGATTTGGCGGTGATGGCTGCTACTCTCGCTAATAAAGGAGTGAACCCGATTACCAAGGAAAAAGCGGTAGACAGTTGTTATATCAAAGATATATTGAGTGTGATGTATACCTGTGGGATGTATAACTTTGCGGGTGAATGGGCTTATAAAGTAGGAATTCCAGCGAAAAGCGGCGTTTCTGGGGGAATTATCGCCGTTGTTCCTGGTCAGATGGGAATTGGAGTGTTTTCACCTCTGCTAGATGGGCGTGCTAACAGTGTGCGGGGGGTGAAGGTGTGTGAGGAACTGTCTCAACGCTTGGGGTTACATTTGTTTGAGTGTAAAGGAATGTGATTAGGGACTGGGGACTGGGGACTGGGGACTGGGGACTGGGGACACTTCGACAAGCTCAGTGCATCGCTGGGGACTGGGGACTGG
>NZ_JACJPT010000084.1:0-22006 GCF_014696195.1 Sphaerospermopsis sp. FACHB-1094
TGACTGGGGACTGGGGACTGGTGACTGGTGATTGGTGACTGGGGACTGGTGATTGGGGACTGGTGACTGGGGACTGGTGACTGGTGACTGGGGACTGGTGACTGGGGACTGGTGACTGGTGACTGGGGATTGGTGATTGGGTAAAAATAACTAATAACTAATAACTAATAACTAATAACTAATAACTAATGACAAAAGTCTCATGTCTAATGTCTAATATCTAATGACTAATGACTTATGACTAATAACTAATGACTAAAAAAATTGGCATTATTTTAGGTACTCGTCCTGAAGCGATTAAACTAGCACCAGTAATTCAGGTTTTCCAAAGTTCTCCAGATGTGAAAGTACAGGTTATTCTTACAGGACAGCATCGGGAGATGGTTGCACAGGTGATGCAGCTATTCAACCTCAAGGAAGATCATAATTTAGAGATTATGCAGCCTAAACAATCTCTCAATGATATTACCTGTAGGAGTTTGCAAGGTTTAGAAGCTTTATTTAAAGAACTAAATTTAGATTTAGTTATAGTCCAAGGAGATACAACAACTGCTTTTGCAGCTGCTTTGGCAGCTTTTTATCAAAAAATCCCCGTGGGTCATGTGGAAGCGGGGTTAAGAACTGATGATTTATTTAATCCTTATCCAGAAGAAGCAAATAGAAGGTTAATTTCCCAAATTACTCAATTACATTTTGCCCCTACTTCCTTAGCTGTGGAAAACTTGCAAGCTTCAGGAGTTTTGGGAGAAATTCACTTAACGGGTAATACAGTAATTGATGCGTTATTGAATGTGGCTGCAACCAACCCAGCTTGTGAGATACCAGGTTTAAACTGGGGTGAATATCGGACAATTTTGGCTACAGTGCATCGTCGGGAAAATTGGGGTGAACCACTACAAGCGATCGCCCAATCATTTTTACAGATTTTAGACAAATTTCCTGATACCGCTTTATTACTGCCTTTACACAAAAACCCCACTGTGAGAGAACCCTTACAGCAATTATTGGGTAAACATCCCCGGATCTTTTTGACAGAACCATTAGATTATGGTGAATTAGTAGGAGCAATAGGGCGATCGCACCTTTTATTAACAGACTCCGGTGGTTTACAAGAAGAAGCTCCCAGTCTTGGTAAACCCGTGTTAGTTCTCAGAGACACCACAGAAAGACCAGAAGCTGTCACCGCCGGGACAGCTAAACTGGTGGGAACGGAAACTGAAAGTATTGTTACTGCTGCTAGTGAGTTACTGAGTAACCCAGAAGCCTATACAGCAATGGCTAATGCTATTAACCCCTTTGGTGACGGCCATGCAGCAGAACGCATTTTGCAAATTGTGAAAAATTATTTGAGAATTAGTAATTGGTAATGGGTAATTGGTAATTGGTAATTGGGTAAATTATCAATTATCAATTATCAATTATCAATTATCAATTGATACCCAAAGCCCTGCGAGTAGTAGGACCAACTATACCATCTACAAGCAAACCATTTCGGCGTTGAAAATTGCGAACTGCACTAGCAGTGCTAGATCCATAAACACCATCAACTCTGATCCCTAAAGCTCTTTGCACAGTTCTCACACGCTCACCTCTAGCACCTGGTCTTAATAATACTCGACCACCAACACCAACCCCTGAATGACGACGATATCTACCAGGAGTAGTACCTAGCCATCTTTCCGCAACATAATATCCTTGGTAACGTCCAGAAGTAATTTGAGCAAAACCATTTCTCACATTACCAGTATTGCCAATATTTGTACCATTAGGTACACAAGCTACAGATGAGTTAGCGGTGCTAGGACCCCTACGGATAAATAAACAACTACCATTAGTTCTGACATATTCGGCGGAAGCTTGCTGAAGGGGAGCAAGGGAAGCAACAAAGATACTCACACCAGCTAACGCTAACCAAGCAGAAGACTTGAGTAATTTTTGCCAATTAAACTGCAATTTGGGCAAATTCAATTCTAAATTAACCGGAGTCTCTTCATTAGCCATGTACATATAGGAATAAGCCATATATTCCATGATTTTCTGCTCCTTTATGTAAATAATTGGGATATTGCAAAAAATGACTTTGCTTTTTTCTAGATTTAATCTAGATGTATTTTATACTCCTAATTTAGCAGAGTTGTTAATACCTTATTCCGGCCTTTCAACTGTCACAGTACCGTATTTTTAAGTAATCATCACATACTGAACTAAACAGTATTTTTAATTGCTAGTTAATTAGGGGTTGCTGAGAAAGTCTTTCCGTGAGGGCATAGGAGTCAGGAGTCAGGAGTCAGGAGTCAGGAGGAGATTTGAAAATTTCTTTGCCATCTCTTGAAATCCCAAAAAATGCACACTTTTTCCGGTATACCCTTCAAAACCCTTGCACTTTCTTCCTGATTTTCCACCTGAAACCCTTGATTTATCAAGGTTTTAAGTTTATTCAGCAAACCCTAATTACTAGCTTGCTGGAAATTATCAAAATTATCAGAACGAATTTGACTACCATTGCGCCATACTTCTACTTTTTCTGGACTAACTAAGTAAGAAAAAGAACCGTTATCTGCTCGATATTTATTTTCACCAACATTCCAAGCAAGTATCTTGACAGCTTGACTCGTATCTTGCTTTAATTGCCCAATATAAAAAAGTTGACCATTTTCGTTACAGACTTGAATACGAGCTTTTGCAGTTTCACCTGTGATCACTATAATTCCAGTACATTCGTGATTAACTTTTACGGGTGAAACATTGATGGGAACGGGTTGTGAAGGTGAAACTGGTTTATCTAAGGGTAGTTTAGCAGTGGTGGAAGATGATAAAAGTTTCAGAGGATCAATTGCTAATCGACTATTTTGATAAAATTCAAAATGCAAATGAGGCGCTGTACTGTTACCTGTTGATCCCATTTCTGCAATAATTTGTCCTTGAGTCACCGTTTGACCTTTGCTAACTAACAAACGATTATTGTGACCATAGACTGTCATAGTACCATCGGGGTGTTTAATTTCAATAAAATTACCTAATCCCCAATCATCCCAACCAGCTTTTACCACTTTACCAGATGCAGCCGCATAAATAGGAGTTCCCATAGCACCCGCAATATCAATTCCTTCATGTTGATGTTTACGGAAACCTTGGGAAATTATCCCCTGAGTCGGCCAAATTAAGTTGCTACTAGGTAAAGGAGTTTGGTTAACTGCGGAAGCTTTGACTACTGGAGGTAATGCAGAGGTAGCTGTACTAACAACAGATGTTAAAGATATCAACCCTATCAAGATATAAGCACATAATCGAGAAATAGTATTTTTGTTCATAAAAAACTCTACTCTCAAGTTCTTTTCTAAAGTTCTTTATTTGCTGTTTCAGCATTACTCACCTAGTATCAGGAAAATTGTTACCATGCGGTATGTTTATAAGAAAATCGAGTAAGCTAAAACCACGCCCGATCAAGTATCGGAACTTGGTGGACATACTTTATCGAACCCTGATGAATGTGGATATGAATTTGGCAGATGGACATCATCAAGACTAGCGACATATCTAGGGGTTGCTGAGAAAGTCTTTCCGTGAGGGCATAGGAGTCAGGAGTCAGGAGTCAGGAGTCAGGAGAAGATTTGAAAATTTCTTTGCCATCTCTTGAAATCCCAAAAAATGCACAGTTTTTAAGGTATACCCTTCAAAAATCTTGCACTTTCTTTCCTCCTGGTCAGCCTCAAACCTTTGATTTACGAGTATTTTGGGTTTATTCAGCAAGCCCTAAATAAAACCCTTATCCCATAATAAATACTGGCATTATTCATTATTGACAAGTTTAAAAAAGAAGTCGGGGATCTAAAATCCAGATTTCATCAAAAAAATAAACCCCCGACTTCCCAAAGAAATCGAGGATTTAAGTAAAATAGCATTTACCAAGTTAGTGAGGTACAGAGTTTTTTATCTTAGGGAATTGGGAATTGGGAATTGGGAATTGGGAATTGAGAATAAATTAGGGTGTACCTCATGAGACTGGGAAACGCTATATTCAGTTAACAGTATTCAATTAAACAGCCGCTAATTCCTTAGTAGGAGGCTTACTGTTACGAATGTTATTGATTGCTTCTGCATAATCAGGAGCGTTAAACACAGCAGAACCCGCTACAATAGCATTAGCGCCGGCTTCCAAAACTTGCCAGGTGTTATTGGCTTTGAGTCCACCGTCAACTTCGATCCAAGGATCTAAACCGCGTTCATCACACATTTGACGCAGTTTACGAATTTTGGGAACTACGCTAGGAATAAAGCTTTGTCCACCGAAACCGGGGTTAACGCTCATAATTAGCACTAAATCACACAGTTCCAGTACGTATTCAATTAATTCTAAAGGTGTACCGGGGTTTAGCACAACACCAGCTTGTTTACCGAGTTCTTTGATTTGTCCCAAAGTCCGGTGTAAGTGAGGTGAAGCGTTATGTTCAGCGTGTACAGAAATAATATCCGCACCAGCTTTAGCAAAACCTTCTACATATTTTTCTGGTTCCACAATCATTAAATGGACATCCAGAGGTTTGGTTGTAATCGGACGAATCGCCTCCACAACCAGAGGACCAATTGTAATATTAGGTACAAAACGTCCGTCCATTACATCAACGTGAATCCAATCTGCTCCCGCTTTGTCTACAGCACGAATATCGTCACCCAGACGACTAAAATCTGCTGATAGGATAGATGGAGAGATAACTATAGGCTTTTGAGATGGGTTTTGGGTCATGGTTAGCGGGTTCTTAATCGTCCTTGTCTGTAGGCATTGTAACAAAATATGGATTTTTTGGAAATTGGTGATTGGGGATTGGTGATTGGGGACTAGTACCGCTTCGCGGAAGTCAAAAGTCAAAAGTCAAAAGTCAAAAGTCAAAAGTCAAAAATAATAGGTCGTAAGCTTTTTAGCGATTGAGAATGGTTGGTTTATTTACGCCGTGCTGTACTAGGGACTAATAACTAATGACTATGAAAAAATTCTGGATAATCTGCGGTTTGGCTGTTTCCTGTTTAACTGTGCCTGTATTGGCATTTGTAAAGTTGAGCAGTTCTCTGGGCAGTAGTGGTATTGATGCACTTAAATTACATCAACCACCATACAATTTAACTGGGCGCAAAATTGCGATCGGTCAGGTAGAAATCGGTCGTCCTGGTATGTTTGGGTTAGATAAAGCAGTCTCTAAAAATCGCGCTATTTCTCCTGTAGCTGTGTTTTTACGCAATACACCAGCTAAATCAAATTCTGGTGTAGACCCTCATGCTTATAATGTGGCTACGGTGATGATCAGTAAAGATAAAGCTTGGACAGGAGTTGCACCAGACGCAAAATTATATTCTTCTGCGGTCGGATCTACCAGAAATATGGGTCAAGCGGAAGAGTGTTTATCCACTCAACATATAGCATTACAAAATGGTGGTGATGTTCGTGCTATTAACTTTAGTTTTGGTGAACCTTTGTACCGTGATCCTCGACCAAATGCGGTTTTAGATGGTCAAGCTTTGCTGACTTTATGTATTGACTGGTCAAGTCGGGTGCATAATGTGGTGTATGCGATCGCCGGAAATCAAGGCAAAGGTGGGATTCCCATTCCTACAGATAATTTTAACGCAATTAACGTGGCTTTTTCATCTGCTAGGGAGGGAATTTTTAATAAAGTTCATGTTTCTAATTTAGCAGGAAATAATCAAGGAGTAGGCGATCGCCTCGCAGGTAAAGAATTTAATATTGGTGGACGCAGATCCATCGGTTTAGTTGCTCCTGGTAGTAATATTCCTGTAATTAATCCCGATGGTAAATTAAACAACGCTACAGGTTCAAGTTTTGCTGCTCCTCACCTAACAGCTACCATTGCATTATTACAAGAATTTGCCGATAGACAGTTAAGAATTAAACAACCAAATTGGACTATTGATGCAAGAAATCATCAAGTTATGAAAGCTGTATTATTAAATTCAGCCGAAAAAATTCAAGACAGTGGTGATGGTTTGCGGTTGGGAATGACCAGGACTTTAGTTGATAAGCAAAATCGAGATTGGTTTATTTCCGATGCTTACAAAAATCCCAAAATTCCCTTAGATGATCAAATGGGTGCTGGACATTTAAACGCCTTTCGTGCCTATCAACAATTTATGTTTGGTCAATGGCAACCTACCACACCTGTTCCGGCTATTGGTTGGGATTATAACAAAATTAATGCTAATTCTGCCTTAGAATATAGTTTAGAAAAACCATTAAAACAAAATAGTTTTGTTGCTGTCACCTTAACTTGGGATCGATTAGTAGAATTAAATGATAAAAACCAAAATCAATTATATGATGAAGATGAAACTTTTATAGATAAAGGTTTAAATGATCTAGATTTATTTCTAGTATCAGCAGATGGACAAAAAACGGAAATTTCTACTTGTGCTTCTGTGAGTGAAATTGACAATGTAGAGCATATTTTTTGTCCTGTGCCTGCTAATGGTAAATATAAAATTCGTGTGCAGTTTCAACAACAAGTCAACGAACCAACTCAAGCTTATTCCTTAGCATGGTGGACAGTTCCCGGAAATTAGCTATTTGATAATAGTGGTTAAAATCACCTTATTATAACTAGGGGTTGCTGAGAAAGTCTTTCCGTGAGGGCATAGGAGTCAGGAGTCAGGAGTCAGGAGTCAGGAGTCAGGAGTCAGGAGTCAGGAGTCAGGAGTCAGGAGTCAGGAGTCAGGAGTCAGGAGTCAGGAGGAGATTTGAAAATTTCTTTGCCATCTCTTGAAATCCCAAAAAATGCACACTTTTTCCGGTATAAGCTGTTGTGCATTTAATTTGTATAAGTGGAACAGGCATCTTGCCTGTTAAACAAGAGTTTAGAATATTAGGATTATACAATTTAGCTGTGTAACAGCTTAACTAATATAAAATCATGAAATATTCTGAATTATGACGTATTAAACCACAACCATCAATATCAAAATAGATTTCTGTATCTCTGATTTTTGCTTTCATTGTTAATTTTATCTCAACACATTTACACATTTATAGACATTTGTTGGGCTTCACTTTGTTCAACCCAACCTACAAAAATCCTACAAAAATCCTTAACCGAACAGTATTGACATGAAACCTATTTACATCATTACAGAAACATCATAAATTTTTCCATAAATGGTCAGTTTACAAACTCCCTAAAACCTTCAAATTCTCACGCCAATCCTCATCGTACCGCAAAGTTATAACTTGATAACTAGCATTATACCTGAGATTATCGCGCTCAATTTTATCTTGCTTTTTCTGTTCAGGACTATCATGAACTGAACCATCACAAAAGAGAGCGATCGCTTCTTCCTTATACACAAAATCTGGTTTACAATTTGCTTCAGGAATCAATTCCTGTGCAGCATCAGGTAATTTATACCCCCGTTGATAAATCTCCTGTAAAACCACTCGTTCAAAATCAGAGTTTGGATCTGTTTGAGAAAGCAATTTTTGATATTTTTCATCCCTGAACACACCTGATATCTCTACTGTACTTGTTTGCAGTTCATCCAGTAAAGGTTTAATCAGATGACGATTAATTAACGGATGATCAAATTGATTTCTGTAGGAAAGTAAGCATTCATAGCAAGCTTGAATACAGGTATCCTTGGGTTCTAAGAAATGACAGATATCTAAAGCAGCATTGGCAATTTTGATAAAAGCATTTGCTTGTTGGAGTAGTTGAGATAATACCCCCGCACCACCTTCTGATGCTTCCCAAAATAGTAAATATTTTCCTTCTCCTAATCTTTCTGAGTCTAGTTCATCTGGTTCTAACTTATAAACTGCTTGAATTGCTGTTTCTAGGGTATATTGGAGAGTAGCAATAAAGGCTTCTTTGTTATCTTGGGGAACATTCAAAGGTTCGATGACAAGAATATTGCAAGTGTCATCTACCATTAAATTTACTTCGGTGTGTAAGGTTTCTGGAGGTAAATTTGTTGGTAGTGAGTTGGTTTGTAAATTATTTTTTGTATCTCCCCAATTACCTGTTTTAGTATCTAATTTAAACCCTCTTTCTTCGGTGTTTTTCTTCAGTCCTCTATTGATACGCCATAATTTAGCTGTTGCTCCATAGGTTAACTTAAATAATGGTGTATTATCTGCTGCTAAAACTGTGCCAGATTCTGGTTTTTGATCTGCATAACGGAAATGGGTAGTAATATTATAACCATATTTCAATCTTTCCTCTTCATCGCAGGTAATACGTTCTCTTCTGCGAGTAAATGCTGTCTCCATTGACAACACACGATTTAATTTAGCTAGGTTTTGAGAACTATCAGGTTTAATTTTTGCACCGCAGTTTTCGCAGGTATCACGCGCATCATCTAGATGGAAATAACCACAGTTAAAACAACAGCTTACTCTTTGATATTGACTTTCAATTCCCCCTACAGGTACTTTGGTTTTTGACACCATAAATTTACTACCTTCATAGTAAATAATATTACTGGGTGCAAATTCTCGTAAAGCGACAACACGGGGACGAGAGATAAATTCACCCCCATCATTAGTGGGTATAAATACTCTCACAGGTAAGCGGGGGAAGTTAAACCCTGGTAAAAATCCTTCAGCAGCAAAGTAGCGATAGGGATAAAATTCAAATTCGCTATTACTCTTACCTTGGTTTTGTCCTACCAGTAAATCTATTTGTCGTTGTGCTTCTCTTGCTTGAGCTTCAGCGTTTTTGCGTTCTTCATCTGTAACATAACCAGCAGCAGAACGACTAATTATGATGTTAGCCTGATCTCTTTGTTTGACAGCACCATCATAAAGTTTACGCCAGCGATCGCAGCATTTTTTCTCAAAGGTATTCAGTGCATTTTCTAGGGTAAATTGTAGCCAATGTACAGAATACCAAGAGGCTTTTTGTAAATCACTTTGACAAAAAGTATCTGCAAGTATTGACCGAGTAGCTTGGAGACATTCAGCTAATTTCCCAGGACTAAGTATTAATTGTTCACGTACACTATTTTTCAGGGGATAATTAGTAACATCTAAATCAAGAATTTTGTTCATGGAGTCATCTAAATAAACTCCTGTATGTGCTAACCAAATTGAATACACATGAGATTGAACTAAATCCTGATTTGCTAATTCTAACTTAGGCGGAGCAACAGCACCAGCTACCATTTGCTGTTGACGTTGGAAGAAATACTGATCATGTCCACTACCAATGGCAGCATAAGTTATTACCAAAGCCTCCTGTCCACTCCTCCCCGCACGTCCGCTACGTTGGGCGTAATTTGCGGGACTGGGGGGAACATTACGTAAGTGAACCACACTCAAGTCAGAAATATCTATACCTAATTCCATTGTCGGAGAACAGAATAAACTCGCTAATTCTCCTTTTCTAAATCTTTCTTCCCGTTCTTGACGTGCTTGAGTTTTAACTTGTCCTGTATGTTCTCGCCCTTCCATTGCTTTAATAGTTTGGGCGTTAGTTTGATAAAATTCTTGAAAGAATCTATTAACAGGTATTTTGGCATCTTCTTGACCCTGTAAACGCTTAGATGCAAGAGGGTCAGGGGAAATTTCAGTTAATATTGTAAATTTCCATACCAAGGAACTAATTTGTAATTGAATCCCATTTTCAGTAGTTAAAAAACCACCATCAGCTAAAGCTGCAACGAAGGTACTAATTAAACTATTGTACTCTGTTTCTGTTAATGATTCACTGCGTAATGACCAAGCTTTAGGAGAACGTAAAAAACGCCCTACTTTACTTCTACTGGTTAATTTTACCAGGGCTTTTTGGTGAGATTTTGGTTTATAATTACCATCAATAATGGCAAATTTAGCAAAATGCAATTGTTCATTTTCATCAAATACCCAAGGTTCTTTAATTGCTTGAATAATTTCTTTCTTTAAAGAATCTTTATTATCAGATTGAAGTAACCTAGCGTCTATTGCTAATTCTCGACGGAGATGATTTAATAAAGCTAAAGCAGCAGTCAATCTTTCTTGAGGAGTTGCTTGTAACAAAACTGGATGACGGTGTTTATTCCAAATAGCTTTATCTGTACAAATTTCCTCTAACCCATCATATTCAATTACCAAAAGTCCACACTGTTCTAAATTAGGTTGAACTAAACGCCATCCCCTGCGTAAGTCTTCATAAAGACGATATTCAATTAAGTGTTGAAAAGCCTTTTCATTGCGTGTTTTACCTCTCGCAAATTCTGCTGTTTGTTTAGCATAATCTTCTTGAGATATTCCCATTTGTTTAATAACTTCACTCACTAATTCACCGTGAGTAAGTTTACCTTTACTTTGCAATGCACCTAATAAAGCAGCACGTAAAAAACTGGTTTGCACAAAATCATTAAAATGCCCCGCTTGTAATGAAGCATCCTGGCGATTATCGGTAAAACTGAGAATTTTGGCAGCTTGGGCTTTTTCGCCTGTGAAAACTTGTTTTAAACGGCTGACGGTGGATAAACAGAGGAGGGTGGTAGCGGTACTTCTACCTTCACTACTCAAGCGCGAAAGTTTGGTAAATTCGTTTTTATTTCCATCATGAACTACACCACAATTTAAACACACGCGAAATGGTCTAGGAACAAACCAACAAGTTGTTCCCTGTAATGGAGAAGTTGTAACTTTTCCGTTGGGGAGAATTTGTAATTTTTGGGGAATGAATTTAGCATAATCTTTTTTAGGAACTCGTCCTTTCTTTTTAGTTTCCGTAAACCAGGAGTCAGGAAGTCTTTCTTCATCTTTATAAGCATCCCAAATATGAAAATTAGGTTCTGGTTCATCTAAGGTAAGATAACCAGCTTGAATATCAGCATATTCAGGATTCATATCTAATGCTGTGGGGAGTTGGGGAAGGACTATTTGTTTATCTTCGTTGTAATTAACAACATAATAATCATGTCCGCATTCCCGACAAAAGACGAGGGGATAAAGTAACCGTTCTTCTGTGGTGGTATATTGTCCTTCTAGGGTGAGGAAGCGTTTTTTTGGACTTTCAATGGTAGAGTAAACGCTACCACCTTGGGAGATAAATTGATGAAGTCGAAAAGCTAAACCTTTAACTTTACTTCCCCATAAAAACATCTGTTTAAGGACATCTAAACAAATATCAAAAGAAAATTGAGTTTCATCAGCTAATTTTTCTGCACCATTTTCTAAACTTATGGGTGTTCTTCTCACAAGATGACCTTGTTTATCTTCTAAACCAAAGGTCATTTCTATCCAATAACTTAAAGGATGATTTTGGAAATTCTCTAATGTTTGTTCTGTCTCTGGTGGTAAACCTCTATCAATGCTTTCTCGTAGTTCTGTAATGGTAGGTTGAGGACGTTTGATAGAACGTTCTAAGGTTTCGTCAATGACGTTATCAGGTTTAATTTCCACACCAAATAATTTACTTGCGACATCTGCAACTACTTGACGACGTTCTGTGCGTGTTCCTTCTGTGGACATGGTAGCACTTGTACCAATACATAATAATTCGTAATTGGTAATATTTCCTTCGGAAACGCTACGCGAACGTAATTCGTAATTATTATTTCCTGCGGAAATGTTGTGTGGAGGTAATTCGTAATTATTATTATTTCCCGACTCCCGACTTACGACTCCCAACTCCCCATTATTTCCAATTTTTCCACAGCGTTGACGTAATTTTCTAATTAATATCGCTACATCTGCACCTTGTCTACCTCTATAAGTATGCAGTTCATCTAATACTAAAAATTTTAATTCTGGGGATGCAACGAGTTTTTCTTCCTGGGTGCGGGAAAGCATTAATTCCAGCATCACGTAGTTAGTTAATAATATGTGAGGTGGGTTATTTTGAATTTCGGTTTTTGTACTTAAACTTTCTTGTCCGGTGTATTTAGCAACGCGAATATGACTATTAGGAACGTTGTTAAGAAATTTCTTTAATTCTTCTTCTTGGGAGTTGATCAGGGCGTTCATGGGATATACTAATATTGCCCTAACTCCTTGAATTTCTGGATGACGCAGTAAGTCATCAAAAATGGGGACAACATAAGTCATGCTTTTTCCTGAACCTGTACCCGTTGTTAATACATAAGGTTCTTGTTTTTGGGCAGTTTCAAATGCTTGTTTTTGGTGATAATGGAAATTAAAAGGATGACCATTTTTAGAGAAGTATTGTGTACAGTCAGGATGGAGAATACCGTTTTTAACTAATTCATTGACTGTTGCACCAGGGCGATATTTAGGATTTAATTGTACTAGGGAGTTTGTCCACAGTTGTCCTTTTTCTAGTTCTTGATTGACAAATTCTTCGACTCTAGGATCACGAATTTTTAAGAAGCTTTCTATATAACGGCGATAATCGCCTATAATTTGATTACGGAAGTTGAATATATCGAGATAATTCGTAATTCGTAATTCATAATTCGTAATTACGGAAAGTTGGGGGGTGCGTCCTAAGCGTTGATCTATATATGCTAATAATTGATTAGCAAAGGTTTGTGTACAGGTGTCAGGATTAAAGATTTCTGTGATTTCTTTATTATCCCATTCTTGGGGAATATGGGTGAAAATTAAATCAAGTTGTTCTGCGGTGAGTTCAGCAATATTTGTACAGTCTACTAATGCTAATTTTTGTCCCATGAGGGAACTAACAGATAATATTGCTGCTTCTGGTTGTTGGATGAGTTCTTGTAGTTTGACTGGGATTTTCATAATTCGTAATTGTCTGAATCAGGATTTACAGGATTTAAGGATTTACAGGATATAGTTTGATGTTTAATGTATTTTGTAATTTGGTGATTTCAAGATGTTGAAACTTGAATTAAACCAAGATGATTAACAAAAGGGATAAAATCCTTATCACTAAATAAAAGCTGGTTTTGGTTTTCAATACAAAAAGTTGCAATAATTACATCAGCAGTTTTGCGAATAGTAATACCTCTTTTCCTAAGAAATCTATAGTTATCAACACTTTTGATAGCAATATTTAATCCTAACATCTCAAAAATCTGTAGAGAAGTTAGTAATTCTTTTGCTGTTTGATATCCCTCATCTGCACGAAAACCTTGTAAAACTTCAGTCAAAATTAAATCACCAATAGCAATTTGTTCTACTCCTAACAGTGTATCTAATTTATTGGTTTCTGGTGTTTCTACACCATTAAAATAGTCTATCCATACGCTTGAATCTACAATAATCATCCGTTTGTTCTCATTTCTTCTAAATTACCTTCCCATTTCAGTTTTCCTCTATAGGCTTTAATTTTTTCTTGCTGCTTTATTATCTTTAAATGATGTATTTCTTGTTGAAAACTATTCCAGTAATTAAACTGTTCATTTGGTAGGGGTTGATTATGATATGCAGCTTTTTCACTACAACCTCTTTCGATTATAGTTAGTAAGTTATTGACAACATTGATAAAGTTATCATCATTAGGTAGGTTTTCTATCAATGTGTGATAGATTTTTTGTTCTAATTCGCTATCCATAGGCTAGAATAATTTTTGTCTGAATCAGGTGGTTATCGAGCGTAGTCGAGATAATGTCCAGGATTTTAGGATGTACAGGATGTTATTGATAATTTATTGGTGGATATCTAAGATTATAAAATACAATTATCCTTATATGCAACTAATAAAAGCAGATAATATAAAACTTTACATTTCATTGATTAATTTTTTTTTGTTTGAATCAGGATGTCCAGGATTTTAGGATTTACAGGATGTTATTGATAATTTATTGGTGAATATTTAAGATGATAAAATACACTTATCTTGATTCTGACAAAATAATTAGGGGTTGCTGAGAAAGTTTTTCCGTGAGGGCATAGGAGTCAGGAGTCAGGAGTCAGGAGTCAGGAGGAGATTTGAAAATTTTTTTGCCATCTCTTGAAATCCCAAAAAATGCACACTTTTTCCGGTATACCCTTCAAAACCCTTGCACTAATTTCTGTGTTTATCAGCCTCTAACCTTTGATATATCAAGGTTTTAGGTTTATTCAGCAAACCCTAATTACGAATTACGAATTACGAATTACGAATTACGAATTACGAATTACGAATTACGAATTACTAATTACGAATTACGAATTACTAATTACGAATTACGAATTACGAATTACGAATTACTAATTACGAATTACGAATTACTAATTACTAATTACGAATTACGAATTACGAATTACGAATTACGAATTACTAATTACGAATTACGAATTACGAATTACGAATTACGAATTACGAATTACGAATTACGAATTACTCTATCCCATGCTTCTAATACTAATCTTTGGGTTCTATATTCTCCATATTGCTTGATTTCATTGTTCTTTAATACTCTAAATGTTTCACTGGGAAATTCTGCACCATACACATCCGCAGGATCTAATATATATCTCAGTTCATCACGGGTTAAACCATAAAGTTTGGCGTAATATGCGTCTAATTCCGCTCGAATTAATGCGCGTTTATTAGGATTCCAAATGAAAGGAGGGAAGAGGGAGTCGGGAGTCGGGAGTTGGGAGTCGGGGTTTATTGTTTGTTCTGAAGTGAACGAATCAGAGAACGAAGCATTTTCCCCACTATTTCGCATTGATTCAAAACGGGAATTACTTGTTGATTGGTTGTTAGTTGAACCCGTTCCGATAATATTAGATGTGTCTCCACTTCCTTGAGTGAACCCTGTGCTATTTTCAGAAATTGAATGTATTCCCCCCTGTTCTCCCTTCCGTAACCCTCGGCCATGTTCGCTGGTACTGAAGCTGCTGCTCGTCGTATCTGAGATATCATTCCGTAAGTCTCTTCTTTGGGAAATGTTCTCGTTATTGTGTAACACATTTCCGCTAGGTTCATTGCTTCGTTCCATACTCTCAAATTCCGGTAAGATTGACCTGAGTTTTCTTCCATGATTTTCCTCCCATCGTTTAATTATTAATTCCCTAATTCTTTTCCCCGACTCCCCACTCCCGACTCCCAACTCCCTCCAAACGTCTAATGCGAAGGGTTGCATATCCCACGCTGTGTAGACTAATTCTAATACGCGGGGGGTGATATATTCTATGTCTTTTTCTGTGTATCTTTCTGGAGGAATTACAGGAAGTTGTTTAACCATATAGAAAGCTAGATGAGTACCACTAACTTTTTGTCTAGCAACAAAATCAAAGATTAAACTATTAAAATTACCCAATAAACAACATACTTTTCTATGATAATTAGATTCTATGAATAAAATATGTGCAGGATTAGCATTAGCAACTTTAGGTAATAAACTAAAAATCGCAGTACGTTCATCAGTTGAACGACAAATATCTCTAAAACATAATAACCAATTTTTATCCCACTTCCCACTTAACTTATTTTCAACTTCCTTTTTATCAACCCAATAACGAGGTTGAACAGTAAAAGATAAATCGCTTTTTTCATCATCTGTTAAATCACGAGTATCACCATTATCTGTATAAGTTGCCCAACGGTGATCAAATTGATGAAACATTTTCGCTTCATATAATGGGACTTTCAGATCCCCGACTTCTTCAAGAAGTCCGGGATCTTGTTGGGGATCTTGGGTGTAAAATAACCCGCTATCATTAGCCATATCAAACATACGCATAAATGAAATACCCCAAGGGTTAATTCCGGTATTTTCATTTTCTAAAACAGGCACATTTTGATATATTTTTTTAGTTAATTCCGCATCTTTGCTAGTTCTAAAAACTGGACAAGTGAGGGTATTAGGATTAATTAATGCTATATCTTGAGGTGAAAGTTGAAACAACCGCGTTTGATTTTCTAATTGTTTAGGTTGAGTGACAAAAAATGCAAAATTACCCCGTTTTATTGGTTTACCAGTCATAGCAAGCAGAGAAAATTTCATTCTGCTATCTACAGCAGTAAATAATTTTTCTCTATTCTCAAAATCATACAAACTTGCTAAATTCTGCTTTTGAATTAAATCACCAAAAAACTTTTTCGTAGTATCATCAGTAGCAATACCCGTAGGAACAATTACCCCAACTCTACCATGATCACTAATTAACTTTCTCGTAGTTTCAGCAAACACAGCATAAGTATTAATATCACCCACAGCAGTTAACGGAAATCTCCCCGACTCCCGAATAAATTTACTTTGTGCTTCCGCATCGTGTTTAGCATCTTCAAAAGCTTGCGCTAAAGTTGGATTTTTCTTAGGTAACTCCTTGATCAACTTTTCCCGTGCAGCTTTATTTTGTGCATTAGCAATTTCTAAACTGCGAGAAGCGAAAAACTCCTTTTCTTGTAACTTAATTCTCTCCCAAGGAGGATTACCCAAAACACAACTAAAACCACCTTCTTCAAAAACTTCTGGAAACTCTAAAGGCCAGTGAAAGAAATTATATTGACTAGCTAAATTATTCGCAGCATCAATTAACCCTTGTAATTCGTAATTCGTAATTCGTAATTCGTAATTCATAATTAGATTGAGAATTGAGGATTTTTTGGACAGTTTCGCGTTTTAATCTGTCTAGGGTTGCTGTAGTTGGTAAAAGTTGTAAATTATGTTCAGTTAAATACATGAAAAATGCCGCAGTCCATAAATTACAAGCTGCTTTTTTCAACCACCAATGATCATCTAAAAGATTCTCTTGATATTTTCTCTCTTTTTCTTTAACTTCCTGGGGTGTATTTTCCGAAAAGTCCGCTAACTCTTGCCATAATTTCGCAAAGATGTAATTATCATTAGCAGAAGTTTCAAAAATAGATAATTGTCCTTGATTTTCTCGTTCTTTTTTATTGCGCTTTTTCAAATTTATAGATAATTTTTTATCATCTCCCGTCACTGGTTTAAAAGCATCATCAGGAATACCCCCATCTAAACAATCTAAATCTAATACCCCTACCAAAGAATTACCACATTTAATTCTATGGTCTAAAAAATTCAATGGTTTACCTGTAGAAAATCCTTCTATCCATAAAGCCACTTTACACAAATCTACCGCTAAAGGATTTAAATCTACCCCATAAATACAATTTTGAATTACATCTCTAATGGCAATTCTTAAAGGTTCTGGTGCGGGTTGTGCTTCCCCGGTTCTAATTTTCGCTAATTCTTTACCTATGCGTCGCGCTGCTGCTAATAAAAAATGACCAGAACCACAAGCAGGATCTATGACTTTTATACTTAATAATGCTTGTTCATAATTCGTAATTCGTAATTCGTAATTCGTAATTTCAGACTCCTTATTATTACCCGACTCTCGACTCCCGACTCCCAACTCCCTATTATTCGACTCTCGACTCCCGACTCCCAACTCCCTATTACCCGACTCTCGACTCCCAACTCCCAACTCCCTATTATTCGACTCTCGCAACTTCTCCTCTATTACCGGTTCTAATGCTGTTTTAATTAACTGTTGTACAAGTTGGGGAGGGGTGTAATAAGAACCTGTGGTTTTTCTATCACTGCCAAATACTAAATTAAATTCATAAATGCCTTGATTGTTGGTAATTTGTGGGTGAAAATCTAATAAACTTTCATAGACACTACCCAATTCTTCCACATCTAAAGCAGCATAATTTACCCGGCGTAATTGCCCTTTATCTTCATACAAAGATAAACACCGAATGGCAGTTAATAAATCATAATTATCAATACCACAATCATCTAAATCTGTCAATGTTTGTGAACCAAATAAATCACCATTTAAAGGCGATAAACCTAAAATTCTACCGCGCCAATCTTCATCAAATAACTTAAATGTCACCCGTAAACCTTGCCAAATATCTTGAAATCCTTCCCGACGATAGCGGGGACGTTCTGCTAATTCTCTTAATCTTTCAATGCTGTAATATTCTAAATAAATTCTCGCTTTTTCTGGGTCTTCTCCTATCAATAATAAGTTGCGAGATTCTGCCACCATTAAGAATAAGAGACGATAAATTAATCTTAATAATTGGCGATAATAACCTATTTCATTTAACCCATTACCAGTAGCTAATTTTTGGCGGAGATTTTCACTATCACGATGTTGTAAAAAACCATTACCTAGTTGTATTAATGCTTTTTCTACACCATCGCGGAGGCGATCGCGTACCCTTCCCCCTTGCTGCAAACTCTCTTGATGGTAATATTCCAACAAGCACTTATCCGCATCATCCGCAGTTTGGGGTAAACGGGAACGGTGGAAAAGCCGATAAAATAGACCAAATTCGGCAAAATTTTCGCCATTAAGAATCTGCTCTAGGTCAAATTCGATATAAGTAAGGCGAGTCATCAAAGACGAATCACGTAATAACCGCCAACGAAAACCATTAGTAGTTATAGCCCAAAGATGCTCAGTCTTGTTGAGATATTCCTGTACTAAAGCGTGTGCTGATAACCGGGGTGTGCCACTGGGAGGACGTTTATCAATATCCAGACGACAACCAATAATGTGGATCGGGGGATAATTCGTAATTGAAGAGTCGGATGGTAATACTGCACGATGGGAGATAGCATAGGTTTGTCCCTCGACTACCTCAGCTTTCGGGGTATATACGGGGATATAACCAAGACTACGTAACAAAGGAACAGCCCACATTTCACGGGTAACGCTGGTAGCAGTATCTTCAGGGTTTAACCTTTCTAATTGACGTTGGAATGCTACCCAATAAGCTTTAACATCACCCCAGGCGATCGCAATTTCATCTTCAAGTTTATCAGTTTTCGATAACCCAAAATCTGCCGATGTTTGTCCTTTGATATTACCCGTTAATAATTCAGTGGTAATATCTGCTGCGATTAAGTTTCCTTCAAATTGTACGCCAATCATAGTTTTAATTCGTAATTCGTAATTCGTAATTCGTAATTATTTTTCTTTGAGTTTTTTGGTAGAAGCGACCAAGATTTTCCCAATTTCGTTAGCTTCTTGGAGAAGAGAAGTAAATTTTGGTTTACTCACCAACTCTGATTCTATTAATATTTCTAACCAATATTGAGTTTCTCTAGCTTCTTTAAGAGCTATTTCTAATTTATGAATAAAGTCTTTATCAGATTGAGCGGATTGAGATTCTCTAACATTTGCACCAATGGAAGTACCAGAACGAAGTAATTGTTTAGATATTGTCCGATAAACTCCTGATTTTTCATCAAGAAAGTAACAAGCCTTAATAATTCTAATAGCAAATTGTTTTGTTCTATCTGTAATCGTGATATGATTGTTGGTTTTGATATTTACATTTGCATTTGTGTTTGTCACCTTTAACATCCTCCCTTGCTTCTTCTTTCTTAAATTACGAATTACGAACCACGAATTACGAATTACGAATTACGAATTACGAATTACGAATTACGAATTACGAATTACGAATTACGAACCACGAATTACGAATTACCTAATGAGATTTTCCTAGTTCTTAATTTTCAAATAAATAGACAAAATAAAAACTAGGAAATTACTTATGATTCATTTATTGTTCATCTGCAACTTTTCTGACATCCTCTAAATCTAATTCTAATGATTTAGCAATTTCCTGAATACTAAGTCCTTTCTCTAGTAGTGTTGGTACAACTTTTAACTTGGTTTTTTTCAGGATACTTTGATAAAAAGCAGTTTTTTCTATATCTTCACCTAAATTAAGCATGGTTTGAATTTCCTCCAGTGTAAGATTTGGAAACTTATAGACTATAATACCTTGAATAAATGCTAACACTTTTAACCGCAAGTCTTCATCAGTTAAATTTTCTCTAGCTTGATTGATTAATTTTTGAGCTAGGGAAGCAATTTTTTTAGGAGTTTCTACAAATAATTTAGCAATACCAATTTCTAAGGATTCATTATCATTAGTAAGTTCATTGAGGTAAATACAACGGACATGATTTGACATCAAGCTTTGATAACGGGGATGAGGTGGTATTTCATGAGTTCTTCTATCATAAATAACAATTACATACCATTCTAAATTAGCTGGTTTGTATTGACGAAAGTAAACAAAAATTTCCCCAAAAAGTCGCTCATAAAATTCCTCATCTTTATATATTTGGAGTTCTAAAAAGTACAAAGCTTCTGTTTCAAAACCTGGAAGGGTGGAAAATAGACCATCTAACCGAAAAGATCGTTGTTTAACTTCTGGTGCTGTAAATTCATAAATATTAGGGTTGACTTCAGGTTTACCAATTAGTTCAAAAAAGACTTGTGGTAGTTCTTTAATTAGTTCATAAAAAATAGTATCAGTTTTCATGACAATTTTGGTAACGGGTAATTAATAATTCTGTACATCCTAATTCCGACAAAAATTATAAACTATTTTTACGTTTTCCAGGTTGTAAGATATACACACCTAATAAATCCATCGGTAATTGTGGTGTAACCTTAACATCCACCTCCTTAGTAATTCTCCTCACTCGTTGATGAGATTGAGATAAACAAAGCGATCGCTCTTTTGCAAACTTTTCTAAATCTGCTGTTAACTCATCAAAAGAATTTAAAAAATCCTCAATTTCCTGTTTAGGGTTAACAGCATTCCCCACAGGGTTAGCTTGTTCCAACAAAGCTTTTGCTTCCAGTGGTGCTAACCAAACCGGGTTAGAGGGTGGACCTGTAAACCCAACAACTACACATTCTTCTCCCAATAGTTCGTAGTTGCGTTTTAGCGCATTCTTTTCTGATGGTGCTGAAGCACTACTACTAACCTTTTGTTTAACTTCTTGTTTAACCTTTTGTTTTAATAAATGCCTCAATCTTAATAACAATAAAGTAGTCCGTTTACTCACAGTATCCGTAATTGTAAAACCACATCTAGCGACTAAATCATTTTGATTATTCAGTAAAGCCACCTCTAAAATATGCCGTGCTAAACCTTCAACCAAAGGATGATTTCGCCCTACATATTCCACCCCTTCCGGTGCAGGAGTAGTAAAAGTAAGTAGACGTTTTTCATTGCCTAAAACGGGTTGTAAAAAACTCGGAATTGACGGTAATAACCATCCTTGCTTTTTTTCAATCAAACCACAATTTAACTTTTCACAAGCATTTTTAACAAATCTTTCTACATCTTTTTCACTACCTAAAATTTCATCAGATTCTAATAACTCCTGTTCAACTTCTGTAGGTTTAATTGCCCTTTGTGCAAAACGAGTCCGGCTGATTTTCTCCCTTTCCACCGCCTTATCCCATTGTTTATGCACCTGTTCAACAGCAGATTCTCCCTCATCTAATAAATCCAATAAAGATAACTGTTGTGCATCCGTACTTTTATCAAATAAAGACTTAAACACCGCTTCCGAAACAGTGGTACTATCCATTGGTACTGGAACAGTAATTCCCAGAGTTTTATGTATTTGTACCGCTTTACGAATTAAAACTTCTAAAACCGCCCCATCTACAGGATTATCTTGACCATAAAGTAAACAACTTTTCACCTGAGTTGCTATTTGTCCATAACGGTCAATTCTCCCTTCTCGTTGTTCTAAACGGTTGGGATTCCAAGGTAAATCATAATGAATAACCGCACTAAAATGAGATTGTAAATTTATCCCTTCACTCAAACAATCAGTAGCAACTAATATTCTTTGGGGATAGGATTTTAATTCATTTAATCTCACTTCTCGCTCATCTTCTGACTGTTCCCCAGTAATAGCAATTACCCGAATTTGAGAACCTTTCTTTTCTAACTTCTGCTTTAAATTTTCAGCTACATAATTAGCTGTAGCAATATAACGACACCAGATAATCGGGTGATGATTATTTGCTAAAAGATTCTGCACATAAATAGTACAAGTTTGTAATTTTTGGTCTTTATTCCCCTGTAATTTTTCCGCAGCTTGAATAAAACTCCGCAGTTTGCGTTTATCAACATCTTTATAACTTTGTAGTCCCTGTTCTATAATTACACTGGGTGCAGCATCTACCGCTTGTTCCAAATCCGTAGGATCATAAACATAAGAACTGAATAATTCGTAATTATTATTTTCCGACTCTCGCATTTCCCCCGACTCTCGACTCCCGACTCCCGACTCTCGCATTTCCCCCGACTCTCGCATTTCCCCCGACTCTCGCATTTCCCCCGACTCT
>NZ_JACJPT010000085.1:0-21815 GCF_014696195.1 Sphaerospermopsis sp. FACHB-1094
TGTTAATAGAATGCTTTGAGGATGTTCCTGAAAATTTTTCACAAATGTACCATCAGACTCTGGTAATTGAGTATGATCTGGAAGACTAATTCCAGATGTGGGAAGATTTGTGGTAGAGGTCATATACCCCCCTGCGAGCGTGGTTTCTTAGTGTAGCATTAAAACTTTCGTTTTACCATCAATTTTCACAAGCCCAAAAAATTGGAATCCTGCACTTGGTGGTTGATTTGATTTAATATCATTATCAATCAGATTAACAGCCTAATTATCTTGTCGCACTCCACCCACCACAGGTTTCACTTCATCTGAAGAAAATGGATCAGTACCACCTTTCCAGTTAAAATCACTAATACGAATACTAAAACCACCTAATTCTAAAACTGGATTGTAACGCAAGGTGATTCCATAGGTGCGGCGGTTATATTCCACAATATAATCTGTACTGCTTTCTTTACCTGTATCTAGGTTGATTGATGTTTGAAAGCCTAAACGAAACGGTCCATATATTTGTTGGGAAATACCAGCACTCAAAACTTTGTTATCAACAGAACGATCAAACAAAAATGGTGATAAACCGCTGTTGAAACCTTGGGAATAACTCACATTAAAGGCAGTATAATCAAAAAATGGGCGAGAAAAATGACCTATCTGGCCAACTAAACCAACAGTACCAGTTAAGGTACTTTGATTATCGCCACTGGTGTAATAACTGGTTGTACCCGTCACACCCGCGATCGCCTGCAAGTAAGGTACTACAGGATTTGGTGTATATTTTAATCCTTCCTTAGCAGTAGCTGGTAATGGTTTTCCCTGCCATAACAAAAAACCAGTATTTAGAGCAATACTACCTTGTAACCGACCTAAAGAAACACGGTTATTTTTCCGTTGTGGCTCTAGTAAATCGGCACGATCTGTATTAGAATTAATATACTGAGCGCCTCCTTGATAGCTAAGATTAATGCCACTTTTTCCCAAAGGAATAATCGGAGAAGTGATTACACCACCCAAACTACTCTGCACAGTTTGGAAACCGAGAGTACCATTGTAAAGGCGATCGCGGTAGCTATATTCTAAATTCAATATATGAGGATTTACCTCACCCCAACTCTGACGTAACCGTAAACTCCCCTGCAAATTATCCTCTAATTTATTCACATCTAGACTTGTTAATTCTCCTACTCCTTCCACCTTAGTTTTTGCATTTAACACAGTATTTAGCTTAGTTTTTACACCCAACAAACCAGGAATATTACTATTATCTTGAATAGCTCTCTGTACAAACAATTGAGGTGTAATCAACCAACGAGTTTGATCATTATTAATCGCTAAGAAATTCCGTTCTACATACAAACCCCCCCGTTTACCATTATCATAACCAGGAGAAACAATAAAAGGATTAATATCCCTTTCTCGACGGTCAATTTTTTGGTTATCAATGGGGATAGGTAAGACAAAATTCTGGTCAAAAACTAAACGTTGACGCTGAGTAGTTACCCGATCTACCAAAGGTGCTTCTCGCGTCAAAGTCACTTTAGATGCTCGTAACTCTAATTCTGGGGGTGAAAAAGGATCATTGGTAATCCGCACATCCTCAGCTTGCCAACCACGGGGATAAAAATCAATGCGTTGGGCTTGAAAACGCAATCTTTTGACCATACCACCGGATTTGGCTACGGGAATATTTCTGGCATCCGCTTGACCTGCAAAATTCACATCAATACCACCGGGACTGCTGACACCAGTAACAGGTTGATTAGCACGAATCCGGTCACTAGGTGGACGACTAGGTACACCACCTGCGGTAATATCTGTAGTTGGGGAGGGAGAAAAAGCAAAATCAGCTTGAGTTGTGGGGATGTAAATTTCGCCGCTGCCATTTTCCAGATCCCCACTATCCTGAACAAAATTATAAGTAAAGCGTTCTCCCCGTAATACCTGATTACCCCTAGTTAAAGCAACATTACCTTCCCCCACAGCAATTAAATTATCCAAATTTACTTGTAGGCGATCGGCATCTACCACCGCCTCATCAAATCTAACCACTACATTACCTTCGGCCGTAACGATTCGTCTTTGCTCATCATATTCTTGGCGGTCTGCAATTACTTCTATAACTCGTTGTCTTACTTGTGGCGTATTCCCAGCAGGTTGATTTGGCGGAGGAAATTCTACAGTAGTAGAAGTTGATGGTTGGTTATTTGAATTACGTGGCTTAAACTCAATAATATTTTGTACTAGGAGAGAACTGGACGTATTTTCTCCCGTCTTTGTAGAGGCAGAAATATTAATCTTCTCCCCTGATTTGTATATATTTACAGGATTTTGATGTTGGCTTTTATGTTTTACTGGGTGTTTTACTGGGGCTGAAGTTTTGATCATAACTGGTGACTCAGCCAACCATATATTGTTTGTATTGGTAACTTCACGAGAAATTTGTGGAAATGTAGCCCCCGGTGTGTTGTCAGCATCCGCATCTTCCTTTTGGGAAGTACCAACTATCAAAGATTTTCTCAAAAGCCCCCCACTTCTAGAAACAATCAGAGGGGAAAATGTTGGCGATACAGTTTCTGGAACAGAATTTGAAGATAAGCTTTTGCTAATTACTGCATTATCTTGATTAGTTTGTGTGGGAGTCACCAGACCATTAGCAGTCTCGATATTTCCTGAAGTCGCAAGTTGCTGCGTCCCAGTTTGCTCTTCTACCACAGAAGCAGAAGCGAGAAGATGGCCAGGTTGGATGTATTCTTGAACAGGAGGTGAGTCAGGTAGCAAAACTGGATGAAGCATATCTTGTGGAAAATCGAGCTAACAACAAGCCAGATATGAAAAACCAAATATTTAGCCGGAAGGATGATTTACACTTGGCCTTCCGACTTTTGCCTTCTGCTGACTTGTAGCAAGCCGCCAAAAGGACGACACAGTATCATTTTCCAGATTTGTGCCAGTGTTTAGGCATTGAGTGTCTTCCACCTTCCAGCAGTTGCAGTTGATAACAGATGATTTGTTGTGTTCCTATTCTAAATCCCGACGGCCAGGGTTGCGAGCAGGGTCATTTGACAAAAATCCAAACACAAAAATTCCTATGAAGAAGGCAACAACAATATAAACAGCGATTTTTAAAGTCACCATAGAATTATCTCCCAGGGGTAAGACAAAAAACTTTTCAGCAATCTCTATCTTACTCACATCTGGTTCTTTTTTGGAGGTATGTTTCTAGGCAGGGGGCTGAAGAAATAATTTTCTATTCCCTATTCCCTATTCCCTATTCCCTACCTCTCTACACCCTAAATTTAAGAATACTGCACCATTTCTTTAGCTGTCCGGCTTTTAATCACTTTTGCAGGTATACCAACAGCGACGGAATAGGGAGGAATATCTTTAGTGACTACTGCTCCTGCACCAATTACGCTACCCTTGCCAATAGTTACACCATCTAATACAGTAACTCCATGTCCTAGCCAACAATCATCCTCAATCACAATTCCCTGACGGGTAACGCCCTGTTTTTGCATTGGCAATAATGTATCTGTAAAACTGTGATTATTTGCATATATACCAGATTGAGATGCGATCATACATTGCTTACCAATCGTAATATTTCCAGGTCCAGCAATACAAACATTTGGTCCAATGAATGTATCTTCCTCTATGTGTATACAAGTATTTTCCAAACAGCCTATATCTACGTTACGCTCAATTGCTACTCCATTTCCTAAATAAATTTTATTGTTTGGGTGTCCTTTGGCATCTAAACGCACATTTTTAAAGATGTGTACTCCATTACCAATTTCAATAGAGGTGGTAGAGAGAAATTCTGCACCATGCTGAATGTACACCCTCTTACCCATAGCTGCAAAAAGACGGCGATATACCAACCTTCTCAGTTGTGGACCCAAAAGAATTGACGGAATATCACCTAATAAGGTGGTTAATAAAAGTCCTGGTAGTCGCTGTAATTTGTCAGAATATAATTGGTTAATCATGGCTACAAATATCTCACATAAGTTTTGTGTGACAGGAAAATATTGTCTTGTTGCTTAACAGACAATGTAATTTTTATTCCGAGTATTTAGTAATCAGTAATCAGTAATCAGTAATCAGTTATGATCTGGAATTTATGAGCATTTTTAGCGAAGAATTAGCAATTGATTTTGGTATCAGTCTGCTCTAAAAATTCTGTAAAATTAGTCTGAACAGCAGTTTTAGCTGACTGCTGATTGCTGATAGCTGAATACTTACTTTTTCTTGAATGAGCAATTATTGTAATGATTCAGGATACAGAATACAGAATACAGCATACAGCATACAGAATACACAGGACTTCAAGGATGATGCTGCAAATGTTTGACAAAATCTTGAATCTGTCAATTCTGAATTGTAAAATTTTTCTGAATCCTGAATTTTGACAATAAAGACAATAAATTAGTATTTTTTTATAAAAGTTTATGGTGGAGTATCTCCCACGTCTGCCATGATATTGAAGTTGACCATCGGTGCAAACAAGTAAGCACTTCCCCGATTGCTGTGACGGCTTTCTGGTAATGAATTTGTAGAGTATAATGCTCTAATCATGCTGCACACAAAGGACTTATAGGCTAGGAAAATCACGCTTTCAATAACATTAGCGATTTTGAATGACAATTGATCTTCACAATAACATAATTTATTTTTAATGAACAACTTTAAACAAAAAATCCGTTTATTCTCTATGATTTGTATCTGTAAAAATTGTGATATTGCACATTTTTATACTGCTATAAATAGTATTTTATGACTCAGATTTTATGTTTGATAGCTGGCTTTCTGTAGTCTTACTCACTGCTATTAATTGATCATCCACTAGGATTTTTCTAAAGCTGACTGCTGATATAGGACTTTTATTTGATTTTGGCGATCGCAAGGTACACCTTGATTGCTTCTTACCCGTTTTCTTTTCCCTGTTACCTTCCCTAAATCACTTTTTTGCACCATGCACAGGACAAAAATCCACTTACAGAGTAAAATATCCCTTTTAAGTAACACCTACGGTTAAATCATGATTACAATTAAAGAAATTGTGCAGCAAGCTTTAACTACTGGCTATTTGAGTGCTACAGCAAAACATCAGATCCATAAACTTCTGCAAACAAATTATGACTCAGAAGACCTAGATGCATTGATTATTTTACAACGTTCTATTGTGGCGGGTGCAGTTAACCAAGAGTCACTTCGTAAAAAAAATTACTCTGACATAGCTTCCAAAGATAAGGATGCTTCCCCAAACATCAAACTGGCTTATAAAATAGCTGCTGAAATGGCTTTTGCGGCTGCAATAGCCTTAACTATGCCACATAATCCCCAAGATCAGCCTTCTATCGGTACATAGGTATATCAATGATCACCTGATTCATTTTTTCCTGAGCAGAATATTAATAAAATATTAATAAATATTAATAAAATATTAATAAATATTAATAAAATATTCATTTTACAAAGCTGGGTGTAGTCGCAGTTGTTCACTCTTGGGAAGAATTTGGTGGAGAAAATTTGTTTATTCTCTGTTGAATTAGACAAATTTTAGGGATTTATGTGCAAATAAACCATAAATTACACAAATTACAAATTTTTTTACAAATTTTTGTGGTAGATTACTTTACTGCTAAAAATATTAAGAAATAATTAAAAATTATCCTGTTGGTTGATGTGGTGGTTAGTATTTTTGGGCTAAAGTGTTAGTAAATTTAATGATAACTATAATTTTTGTTGCCAAAATCGGTGATTGATCACTGAAACCTAATAATATTCAGGGTTTCACTACTGCCGTTTGCCTGTTGCCTCTTGCCTGATGCTATACAAGTAACAATGAGAAACTGAATTTGATGCCAATAGGAAATTCAGGAATGGAAACCTATAGACCAAGAACGTTGTTTGGTGTAAACTCTAGCAAAGTATGAGACAATAATTCTCAATGCTTAACAAAGTCATCAGAAATTCACAAACATAGTATAAAGAATTGGCAACACCCAGTAAAAACAGTAAACAATAACAGTAAACAATAACCATAACAGAATTAGAACTTTTGCCATACTATGCAGCCAATTCGCACATTTAACGTTTCTCCTTCACTACCGCAGCGACTAGAACCACTGCGAAAACTAGCATACAATCTACATTTTGATTGGAATGTTGAGAGCAAAGACTTATTTCGTCGATTAGACCCAGATTTGTGGGAATCAAGCCGACATAACCCAGTTTTGATGCTAGGTACTATCAGTCAAGGGCGATTATTGGAAGTTGTCGAAGATGAAGGTTTCCTAGCACAAATGGATCGTGCTGCTCGACAACTAGAAGATTATTTGCAAGAGCGCACTTGGTATCACAAACAACGCGGATCAACCCAAAAGGAATGTTACGCTTATTTTTCCGCTGAGTTTGGACTGGTAGATTGTTTGCCGATCTATTCTGGCGGTTTGGGTGTTTTGGCGGGAGATCACCTCAAATCTGCTAGTGATTTGGGATTACCTTTGGTTGGTGTGGGTTTACTCTACCAACAAGGTTATTTTGCCCAATATCTTAATGCTGATGGTTGGCAACAAGAACGCTACCCCATCAACGATTTTTATAATATGCCTTTGCACTTAGAACGCAATCCCGATGGCTCAGAGCTAAGGATTGAGGTAGATTATCCAGGACGCAAGGTATACGCTAGGGTATGGCGTGTGCAGGTGGGAACAGTTCCCCTGTATATGCTGGATACCAATATTGAACCTAACAAAGCTTATGATCATGACATCACCGATCAGTTATATGGTGGTGACATTGATATGCGTATCCACCAGGAAATGATGCTGGGGATCGGTGGTGTGCGGATGTTAAAAGCCTTGGGTTACAAGGTGACAGCTTACCATAAGAATGAAGGTCATGCGGCTTTCTCAGCTTTAGAACGCATTCGGATGTTAATCCAGGAAGACGGTTTGAGTTATTCTCAAGCTAGACAAGTGGTAGCTTCCAGTAATATCTTTACCACCCATACCCCTGTACCCGCTGGTATTGATTTGTTTGCTCCCGATAAAATTTTGTATTATCTGGGATATTATGCAGATATCTTTGGTTTGCCCAAAGAACAGTTTTTAGGTTTGGGACGGGAAAATACTGGTGATTTATCCGCGCCTTTTAGTATGGCGGTGTTAGCTTTGAAAATGGCGACATTTTCCAATGGTGTGGCACAGTTGCACGGTGTGGTATCTCGGCAAATGTTCCAAGGTTTATGGAAGAAAGTCCCCGTTGATGAAGTGCCAATCACTGCTATTACTAATGGTGTTCATGCTCGCAGTTGTGTGGCTAAATCAACTCAGGAGTTGTACGATCGCTATCTAGGTCCAAACTGGTCATCAGTACCACCAGATAATCAGTTATGGGAACGGATGGACGCGATCCCAGATGAGGAGTTATGGCGTAATCATGAACGCTGTCGCCTGGATATGATTTTGTATGTGCGGGATCATTTGGTTAAGCATTTACGCGATCGCGGTGCTTCAGCTTCTGATATTGCCCAAGCTCAAGAAGTCCTTGATCCCAATGTCTTAACCATTGGTTTTGCTCGTCGTTTTGCTACCTATAAACGCGCTACGCTCTGGATGCGTGATTTAGACAGGATCAAGAAGATTTTATCAGGACATAAACACAGCAAGGTACAGTTTGTCATTGCGGGCAAAGCACATCCTAAAGATATTCCGGGGAAAGAACTGATCCGCGATATCAATCACTTTATCCGCGAAAACCATCTGGAAAAACAAGTGGTGTTTGTTCCTAACTACGATATTCACATTGCTCGGTTGATGGTAGCTGGTTGTGATGTGTGGTTAAATACACCACGCCGCCCCCGTGAAGCTTCTGGTACTAGCGGCATGAAAGCAGCAATGAACGGACTACCTAATTTAAGTGTACTTGATGGTTGGTGGGATGAAGCTGATTATGTGCGTACTGGTTGGGCGATCGGACATGGGGAAAATTACGAAGATCCCAACTATCAAGATGAAATAGAAGCTAATGCTCTTTATGAGTTGTTAGAAAAAGAAGTTGTACCCTTATTCTATGATCAGCGTGATGGGGATGGTTTACCCCGTGCTTGGGTAGCAAAAATGAAAGATGCTATTCGGTTAAATTGTCCGTTCTTTAATACAGCGCGGATGGTGCGAGAATATGCAGTAAGAGCTTATTTTCCTGCCAGCGATCGCTATCATACCCTCACCGCTAATAATTACGCCCCAGCGAAAGAATTAGCAGCTTGGAAAGCAAAACTTGGTGAACATTGGTTTAACATCAAAATCAAAGATATTGATGTCGGAGCAGCTTCAGAAATTGAAGTTAATCAAACTGTGGCTGTAAAAGCTAAGGTTGATTTAGCAACTTTAACAAATGAAGATGTGCAGGTAGAATTATACCAAGGTGCTATTGACGCTAACGGCAATATTGTCAATGCTGTTCCTGTAGTTATGGATTACCAAGGACAAGATGATCAAGGTTTAAGTGTCTATATTGCTGATATCACTTATACCTCTTCTGGTTTGCAAGGTTTGTCTTTGCGGGTTTTACCACAAAACCAATACCTTTCTAATCCTTATGAACCCAGGTTAATCGCTTGGGCGGAATAGGGTAATTTTAGATTTTGGATTTTGGATTGTTTTTCTACAGTCTAAAATCTAAAATCTTTTAACGAAGGCAGGAGGTAGGAGGATTTTCAGGATGTGATTTTTTGTCAGAATCAGGATTTCCAGGATTTAAGGATTTTCAGGATGTGATTTTTTGTCAGAATCAGGATTTCCAGGATTTAAGGATTTTCAGGATGTGATTGTTAAATAGTAAATTACACTAGATGATAGAAATTTCTTGATAATCACCCAAGTTAGTTGCATTGATGACAGAACAAACTTTATCAACTTCTGTTCTAATTTTTGGACATGAAGTTGACAGTAAAACCACAATTGCAATTTGACGTTCACTTAAATTCTGTTGATAACGCAAATTCTGATCTGTTGTAACAAGTATTTGATATCCTTTATTTTCAGCAGCCTTTAATAAATCTCCATTTGATAAATTAGACCATCCTTCTTCATAAGCTGTCGTTACAGAATGGTCTGTTAAATATTTCCGTAATGGTACAGGAGTTCCCTGAACAAAAAGAATTTTTATCTCTATTTATATCTAAGCAGCTAGTTTTTCAAGCTCATAATTAAGTACAGCTTCAACTTGTGATCTTTGCACAGGTGGAAACCATTGCAAAAATTCATCTACAGTTGCACCATCACGCAAATTTTCAAATAATGCAGCAACCGGAACTCTTGTTCCTCGAAATACCCATGCACCACTTAATTTATCAGGTTGTCTTTCTATGGCATCTAAAGTTTCCCATCCTTTCATTGTTTATTCCTCTTTGGTAAATGAAAAACTTACATTTAGATTAATTATAAAGTATCAATTGTCAGAATCAGGATTTTCAGGATTTGAGGATTTTCAGGATGTGATTGTCAGAATCAGGATTTCCAGGATTTGAGGATTTTCAGGATGTGATTGTCAGAATCAGGATATCCAGGATGTGAGGATTTTCAGGATGTGATTGTCAGAATCAGGATTTCCAGGATTTGAGGATTTTCAGGATGTGATTGTCAGAATCAGGATTTCCAGGATTTGAGGATTTTCAGCATAAAATGATCCGAAATGGGGGAAAATGCTATTGAAGCATCATCTAAATGCTACCCTAACCCAGCTTTAATATATGAATGAACAGCGTCTACAGGCATATTATCAGCTAATTCAACAACTGCTAAGTTGTGCAGATGGGGAAGAATCGGCAATATTACAAGCTAACAGCGAATTATTAGATGCTGACTTTTTACAGATGGTGGTAGGGTTAGCGGGGATGTTTTCCCAGAAGGGAGAGGAAAATACTGCTAACTGGTTACTGGCTTTAGCATCTCAACTGAGTGAATATCTAAATATACCCCTAGAGGAAAATACTCCAGAAGCAGAAACCCCGGTTAGTGAAGCAGATATAGAAACTTATTTACTATTTTTATTAGAAGTATTACAAGCAACGGTAGAAAGTCAAGGTAATTCCCAGGTAGTTTACCCCTTGCTGGAAGACAATACAGATAAACTCAATCTCACCTTTGCTAACTTATTACAGGCTTGGGCAACCACAATAATAGCGGAAACAGAACCAGAAACAGCACAATCTTTAGCTATGATAATAGGTAATTTTAGTAATCTAATTCAACAATTTCCTTTAGGCAACAAAGCCAATAATATGGAAATTGCTATCACTGGTTATGAAATAGCTTTTACAGTTTTCACCCGTCAAACTTCTCCAGAACTATGGGGAACTTTACAAAATAATCTAGGGATTGCCTACCGTAACAGAATCAGGGGAGATAAAGCCCAGAATTTAGAAAATGCGATCGCAGCTTATACTGCGGCTTTAGAAGTGACAACCCGCGATGATTTTCCTGTAGATTGGGCAATGACGCAAAATAATCTAGGGAATGCCTACTTTGACAGAATCAGGGGAGATAAAGCCCAGAATTTAGAAAATGCGATCGACTACGGCGCTGCGCGAAGCGCAATCGCTGCTTTTACTGCGGCTTTAGAAGTTTATACCCGCGATGATTTTCCTCAAAACAATGCCGAAACTTTATTAAATTTGGGTATTGCTTATCAAGATTCCCAAAAATTAGATTTAGCTTACGATACCTTTACTCAAGCCATTGTTACCGTTGAAAATATACGCGGTGAAATTATTTCTGGGGAAGAAAGTAAACGCAAACAAGCAGAGGAATGGAATCAGTTATATAGAAGGATGGTAGAAGTTTGTTTAGATTTGGGTAGGGAAACGGAAGCTATCAGTTATATTGAACGCAGTAAAACCCGTAATTTAGTAGAACAAATTCTCAGTCGTGATTTAGAAAATATCTTTCCCTCTGGGGTAGTTACGCAATTACAAGAATTAGAAAGTCAGATTGCAACCGAACAAAATTTAATCCAAACTGGTAAAGCTGAAAACTACCAAAATTTAGTTCAAACTTTGCAAGAATTACGCCAACAACGGCAACAATTACAAGATCAATATTTACCCCTTGGTGCTAGTTTTAATTTTACATCATTAAACAATATTGTTGATCAACAAACAGCAATTATTGAATGGTATATTGCTACTAATAAATTTTTTGCTTTTGTGATTCAACCAGGAGGTAAAGAAATCAAAGTTTGGCAATCTTCCGCAGAGAAATTTGATCAATTAATTGATTGGGCAAATAAATATATAAATGATTATAACAAGAACCAAGAAACATGGAACAATCAATTAGATGATAATTTACAGAACCTAGCCCAAATATTACATCTAGAAGAAATATTAAATCTAGTTCCATCAGAATGTAAAAAACTGATTTTAATTCCCCATCGTTTCTTACACCTTTTCCCTCTCCATGCTTTACCTGTAAAAAATTCCTATTTAATGGATTTATTTCCTCAAGGTGTGGGTTATGTACCCAGTCTGCAAATATTACAACAAATTCAACAGCGTCAACGTGATAATTTTCAATCTTTCTTTGCTATGCAAACACCCACAGAAGATTTATATGAAAAAGATTTAGGTGCAGTTACAGCAATTAAAAAGCAGTTTGCTAATAGTCATGTTTTGAAGAAAAGCGAAGCTAAAAAATCAACAATTATTCAAAATCCTGAACATCTGACAACAGCACACAATTTATTTTTCTTCTGTCATGGTAGCTTTGATTCTAATTCTCCCCTAGATTCAGGTTTATTATTAGCTGATGAAGTCCTCAAATTAGCAGATATTATCACCCATCTGCAACTAGAAAACTGTCGTTTAGTTACCCTTGCTGCTTGCGAAAGCGGTATGATAGACGGTTACAATATTAGTGATGAATATATTGGTTTACCGAGTGGTTTTTTGTTAGCTGGTAGCACTAATGTAGTTAGTAGCTTATCGACTGTAAACTCAACAGCAACAGCTTTATTAATGATCAGATTCTATGAAGAATTAAAACATCAAAATAATATCCTGTTAGCTTTGCAAACTGCCCAAATATGGTTAAGAGATACAACAATTCAGGATTTGAGAACCTGGTTAACTGAACCTAAAGAATCATCATTAACTTTTGCTTGGCAATCAGAAATTAACAAATATTTTGATAGACTAGAACAGGAAAACGGTGCAAATTATCAACCTTTTAGATCACCTGTTCACTGGTCTGCGTTTTGTTGTATAGGTAAAGGAGTTTAATTCATCATGTCAGTTAACAAAAAATCTGCCCTTGCGTTTAATTCAATTCTCGAAAATCCTAGTGATTTACTAACTAATGAAACTTGGCAAGAATTACAACAATTATCCCAAGAATTACCAGATGATGATGAAGAAGTAACCGAAAAAATAGAAACTTGGTTAAAATCTCAGTCATTACTTTTGGAGGTATATAACCAAAACTTAAACAAAATGGATTCATCTTTAACTGAAGATGGTAATATTGGTGCAGGTGGTACTAAATCTTCCACACTAGCAAACCAACCTAGCGAATCTTCTAAAGAACTAATTCAAAACGCAATTAAAGAAAATTCCCCTTTATCTAAAGATCAAAAATCTCCATCAAAACCGTGAAGAATTTTAGTCTTACTCTCTATGCTTTTCATTTGCGACACACTCTTGCACATACACCTGATCAAGTTGTCGCCAATGCCAGCCTTTTATGGGATAATTTGGCTAATATTGGCGTTTCTTCCTTTCCTGCTACCAATTTAAAAGATATCAAATCTCAATTAATTTGTTATTATAATGGTAAATATGAACCTAAACAAGAATTAGGCAGAAACACCGAATGGTTAACTAATTCGCAAGATTTAGATTTGGGGAATTTTACAACAACCAACGGTTTAAAAATTAATGTCAATTTACAACCTTTTTTACTCAACGATACCTACGCAGTTGATTTAACTTTTGTTCCTGAATCAGCAAATAACATTGATATCAATATACCAGAAATCAAAGATTTTCAACCTGATAATTTATTACCTAATAAAATTCAAGCATCATTAGGACAAAGTTTATGGATTTATGGAGAAGTTGACGCAACCACAGACTGTAAAATATTAGCAGAAAGAATTGCTAACGCTTTACTTGCAAATACAGGTTTTAATACTTTTTTAAATGATTCAGGAAATTTATTTGATAGTGTATTATTTATTTATCAAGCATATCCAAATAATCAAATAAATAACCCAGTTGTACAAAGCCAAATTATTATCCAATTAAATAACCCAAGTAATCATCCCCAAACTGATACATTACAACTTCAGACAAATGCTTACAACTGGCTACGAGATTTATTATGCTGTTATCATAAAATCCTATTTATTAATTACAAAGCAAGTCAAAGTTACCAAAACGCTAGGACAACTTATAGTTATTTGGATAATAAAATTCAGGAATTTCAAACTTTAATCTCTCAACCAAAAATTAAAATATCTGAATTACAGAAATTATTATTAGAAATTCCCCAACAAAGTTTTGACTATACACGCTGTTTACAGGATTTACAAACCCATAATACAGCGATTCAGACAAACATTAAAAATTTTCAAATCTGCTTAAATAAAATTACAGCAATCAATAATCAAATCAGTCCTAAATTTTGGCAAGATTTTCTAGATAAAGAATGTCAAAAATGGCAAGAACAGATACAAACTGATATTAACTATCTCGCACCAGGACAAGAATTATTTAGTCAATTAATTGATACAATTCGTGGTATAGTGGAAATAGAACAAACAGAAAGAGATAGATCCTTAGAAACAACAGTACAAATATTAGGAATCGGTTTTGGTGGTGGTGCAATAGTTTCCGGTGTAGTAGTTCAACACATTGATAAAATTAATCAACCTGTCGCTTTTATTTCTCCCAACAGTCCACCCCATCCATTTTATGCTTCTTTATTTTTAAGTGTTGTTGCTACTCTTGGATGTACTCTGATTGCTATGTTAGGAATATGGATTAGTAAACGAAAATAAACAATCGCTATAACTCTTGTTTAACAGGCAAGATGCCTGTTCCACTTATACAAATTAAATGTACAACAGCTTACCAATTTTCTCCGGTACAACTATATAACCTGTACTTTCATCTCCTAAAACTAGGTTTTTTTCTGTTCCCCAAAACCACCAATAAGCACCAATATAAGCACAAATTAAACTATCTAATTTATCTTCGGTTTCTTTGAGTTGTTTTCCTGTGTTGGGTATTTCTGAAGGAAAGGAACTACAGATACATGGAGAAGATAAAGGAGGAGAAATAACAGGAAGAATCTCAACAATGTAATTATATAACTTGAGCAGTTCTAACCGCCGTTCGTGGATTTTTCCTTTTTTATATTTTAAGATTTTTTCTAATCTAAATAAATTAACTATTGCTGGATGGGGAAATACTTCTATTTGATATCTGCCTGGTTTTTGTGGTTCAATTTTTGCAGCGTGTATAAATCCCCGTGATTCTAATTCTAAACCAAAGTTAATTGTGCGTTCTGCAAAAGCTAGGTTTTGATTTGCTGGGTAGCATCCCGCATGATATTTACCAAAGTATTTATGACTGAGTTTATCTGGTAAGCGACTACCTGTAGAATTTGGTATTAATGTGGGTGCATCTACAGCAATTATACCTGGTTCTTCTGGTTTGATGATCTGATCAATCCAAGTCAAGATGTCTGCAATGGCTTCCTGGCGATCTAAATCCAAAAGTTGCAGTTTTTCATCTTTTAATTCTAAACAACATAAACCACTTGGTTGAGATTGCCAGCCTAAATCAATACCGATAAATTTCATTATAATTAGGTAATTGGTGATTGGTGATTGGTGATTGGTGATTGGTGATTGGTAATTGGTAATGGGTAATTGGTAATTGGTAATGGGTAATTGGTAATTGGTAATTGGGTTATTTGTCTTTCCTCCTGACTCTTGTACGGGCGTTCGCGAAGCGTGCTGGAAGCATTAGCATTCGGAAAATAACCTTTTCATACAATTGATAATTAGTCGCCCGAATGCTTCGCCCCTACGACTCCTGAGTCCTGAAAACTTTCACTTTCTTCTAATTTTTATCAATAACTCATCTTTAATGCGGTTTAAAATTGATGTTTCATCCAAGCTGGATAAAATTTTACTAACTACGGCTTTTGGTCCTTCGGGTCCCCAGGTTGCGCCGTTTGCTAAATACGCTTTGGTGACTTGGCCAATACCATAGGATGATACTCCCGCTACACCTGCTTGAGTTACAGCTACGGATAAATAAGGTCCAAGGGCAACTCCCGCTGTGGCTGATGCAGAGATACCCAGTAAGGTTTTTAAACCACTTAAACCTAAATTTGCTAGTAGTTCACTAGCGCCTATTCCGCCCATACTCAGGGCGATTTTTTGCAGTAGTTGTACCGCTCCCTTTTCTGTCATTTGGATGCCATAGAGTTTAGATAAACCTAAAATCAAAGCAATATCAATAACGATACTGCTGAGGATATCAACTACAGTCACGGGATTAAGGGCGATCGCTAATGCTTTAGTCATCACCGCTTTCCAAATTAAATCATTAGCGTTCTGTTCCCGAATTTCTAATTTTCGCTGGATAACTTGCTCATTTACTGTGTCAGCATAAAGCATGGTGTTGAGCGCAACTAACGCTTTACCTTCCCGTTGCAAAATCTCTAAAATCTTGAGTTTTAGTTGATCTACTTGTGCTTGACCTTGACGTAACTGTATACCTCTACTACCATCAGCACGAACTACGGCAGTTTTAACTAAAGGTGAAGCCGCAGACATGACTATTTCATCAGGTGATAGCAACTCTCGTACTCTATCATCGCGGATTTTTTCGTAAATAGCGATCCGGTCTGTTTCTGGATATTGATCTACTTTGTTAAACACCAAAATCATCGGTTTACCTACTTCTCGCAACTGAGAAAGCGCCATCTGTTCAATTTTGGTCAGATCACCAGAAATCACAAACAGAATTAAATCAGCTTGTTTTGCTACCTGTTGAGCTAATGCAGCGCGGGTTTCTCCATCTACTTCATCTAAACCCGGTGTGTCAACTAATTCTACCTGAGATTGTCCAGTTGAGGGAAAGGTGGCTTTTAATGTACCAATAGCTTCTTCACTGATACTCCAATTTACCTTTTGTTCTGTACGGGTAACACCGTGTAAAGGTCCTGTTTCAAATACCTGCTGGCCTACCAAAGCATTAAGTAGGGAAGATTTACCCCTTCCTACCATGCCAAAAGCTGCTATTTGCACTACCATACTTTCTAGTTTGCCCAGCATGGTTTCTAAGTCGGAAATTTCCGCTTCTAATCCAGATTTTTCTTGGGTGGTAAGATCAAGATTGTTGACTAAATTTCTCAGTGCTGTTTTTGCTTGTGTATAGTTAAGTTCTGCTTGAATATCTTTAAAGGTGAAAATGGCGCTATCTAGTTCTTCTTCCCAGTTGGGTGTATTACTGTTTTCAGGTTGAGGTAATGTCGATGTCATGGGATTTTAGATTTTAGATTTTAGATTTTAGATTTTAGATTTGGGATTTTAGATTTGGGATTTGGGATTTGGGATTTGGGATTTTGGGCAATGATTCAGAATACAGAATACAGAATGAATTAGAGTTTTCGAGTTATTGGTTTGAACAATAGCAGTTTTCAGTTCAGCCTAAGTGAGAGTAGTTGCGGGAGGCAGCATTTTTTGAATGAATAATGAATATAGAATATATTTATTTTTAATTTGTGTAATTGCTCTTAAAATAATCGCACTATACTTAGCACGACTACTTAATTTTTCAAATAGCCATTATTATAACATAGATCATGAAAGAATTAGCACAAGTCAAAAATTTATATCCCCAAGACTTAGAACTGAGAAAAAACTGGTATTCTCCTGTAGCAGCAGCTTATGACAAGGTAAGACCACGTTATCCCAAAGAAATAATTAACCGAGCTATAAAAATAGCTAAACTTACCCCTAAAAGGAAAATTTTGGAACTAGGATGTGGTCCTGGAAATGCAACTGTATCTTTTGCGAAATTAGGATTTTCAATGGTTTGTTTAGATCCCAGTCAAGCAGCTTGTAAATTTGCCAGAAAAAACTGTGCAGCATATCCCAATGTAGAAATTCAACAGACGACATTTGAAGAATGGAAATTAACACCAGGAAAATTTCATGCTGTTTTAGCAGCGACTTCTTTTCATTGGATGAACCCAGAAACAGCTTATGAAAAAGCCGCTGCTGCTTTAAGAGATGATGGGGCTTTAATTTTGTTGTGGAACATGACACCCCAACCTGATTATGAAGTATACCAAAATTTGCATGAAATTTATAAAATTTATGCTCCATACTCAGCCAGATATGAAGATGTAACAGATCAAGAAAAAATAGTTAAATCCTTTGGAGAAAAAGCCATTGATTCAGGAAAATTCACAAACTTAGTTTCTGGTCATGTAATCTGTGAAGTAACTTATCATGTTGATGATTATTTATTATTGTTAGGTACGCTTTCACCTTATTTAAAATTAGAAGTTGGAATCAGAGATGGTTTATTTACGGGGTTAAAACAAAAGATTGATCAGCTTTATGGAGGAAGGATTAATATTTCTTATATTTCAGCTTTTCAGGTAATGAAGAAAGTTTAGAGGATTTTTGTGTGAGAGGATGTTTGAACAGTGGTATCCGTGATTTTAATCATATTTTTACCCCCCTTAATCCCCCATTATCAAGGCTTACAAGGGTAGGTTTTTTACATTGTCGTGAGGGCAAGACTTGGGGGACAAGGAAGGACAGTGGACAAGGGAGGAAAACAGTACAAAATCATCTTCTCTTGGTAACAAAAAGACCATTGTGCTGATAAAATCTTCCTTGTCTACTTTCCCTCCTTGTCTTCCTGGTCCTGCCTTCACAGATAATATTAAAAACCTACCCCTGTGAGCTGCCCCCTACCTCCCACACCATTTTCCCTATTATTGTTTTGGTTGAGGATCATCATCTGTGGTTGGTTGCTGCTATATAAAACCTAGACAAAACTAGACTTTACTTTCTACTTCAACGGGAGCATGGGAGCAGTTATCCCTCAGTAGACTTTCACGCCTTAGCCAGACGCGATTGTGTTCCAATTAAGTTTCTGAAAAAGACTACCACCATCATTGCTTGGTTTTCGCGTCGGCAATAGTCTCAATTCAATACTTGATATCACCGTATTATATATCAAGTAGTTGATTTTTTCCTAAAAATATATTGATTTTTGTCAATATAAGTATAGTTTTGTCTATGAAATTGTCAACTTAGGACTTGCTCAATAGCTAAATCAACTCTAGCGGTGTAAGCTTGCACAATTTGCGGTGCGATCGCCTCCGTAGCCAACCAGAGAGGAAAAGCCAGCAAAAGCCAACATCCACCTTGAATTATCCGGATTTTCCTGCCAAATTGGCCAATAAATGAAAAGGGGATGATTGATGATGGTGAAAAGCTGTAAATCCTGTTCATAAACTTGAGCTACTTCTGAAGTATGACAGAGCATTTTAATCTAATGCTGGTATTTTCCGATATCTTAACGTCATAAGAACTACTTGAGTAAGAATTCAGAAGTCAGGAGTCGTAGGGGCGAAGCATTGGGAAAACAACCTGGGACAAAAATTGATAATTTATCGCCCGAATGCTTCGCCCGTAAAGGAGTCAGAACAACTTTCAACAAGTAAACAAAAACCGACAATGAGCGGGATGGTAAATTACTGGGCGATCGCTATTGGCATCAATCAATATGAGTTATTTCAACCTTTAAGTTGCGCTCAAAACGATGCGGAGGCACTAAAGGATTTCTTGGTGACAGAAGTAGGTTTTTTACCCCAAAATTGCCTACTGATGACAAATACTTCACCACCGATAGGGGAAAGATCCTCTTATCCAACCCAAGACAATATTCTAGTTTTATTGGAGGAATTAGCAGCAAAATCTTGCCAACCAGAGGACTATCTATGGTTTTTCTTCAGCGGTTACGGTGTCAACTATAATGACAAAGATTATTTAATGCCGGCTGATGGAAATCCTGATCAGGTGTTAGAAACTGGCATAGCTGTGAAACAACTGATGCAAAGTTTCCATGCTGCCAAGTTGAATGTATTACTAATATTTGATATTAACCGCGCCTTTGGTACACAAGCTGATGCTCCCGTAGGTCAAGAAATTATTGACACCGCCAAAGAACTGCAAATTTCTGTCATGCTTTCTTGTCAACCAGAACAATTTTCCCACGAAATTAGTGAACTAGGTCATAGCTTATTTACAGCAGCATTATTAGAAGCTTTATTTTCTGGTAAAGGTAGCAGTTTAACAGATTTAGACACCTATCTGAGTTATCTCACCCCAGAACTATGTCAACATCATTGGCGGCCTATTCAAAATCCTGTAACTGTTATTCGCAATAGTCCTCCGGTCATGATTCCCATCTTGACATTAGATGATGATTCCCAAACTGAACAACTGATTTTTACTGAAGAAAACTTTGCCGTTGCTACCTCCTCAGTGACAGAGAAGAAGTCTAAAAATTCCCCTACAGAAAAAGCTTGGTGGACGGAAAATAAAACCGTAGAAACTACCCTCAACAAAACTTCTTCACAGTTAGATCAGTCTACAAATTCAGAGGAATCTGTTACTAATTCAACTGTAGATACTAATCAAATCTTGGCAACTTCCCCAGAATTAAACACCGGAGCTAGATTTATTCCCGCTGCTGCTAAAGACTACGCCCAACCTGCAATTCAGTCAGAAACTCCCATTTGGAAACAATTTATTTTGTGGGGGGGCAGTAGCATGACTATCGTCGCTTTAATTACAACTTTTGTTCTTCGCAATCAGGCGAGTTTTCGCTTCCATAAATTATCAGCATCCCTAAATAATACTACTAATAACCAGGAATTTTCCCAGAATTTACCTCCTATTCCTGCTACGGTGGAAACAATTCAACCACCCACAAATTCTGTAGTTTCCAATTTTGATTCCCAACAGCGAAATCAAGCAATTTTGGAACTAGAGAAAATGTCTCTGAGTCCAAATAAATCTGGTGATTTGAGTCAAGCGATCGCCTCTGCTCAAAAAATTTCACCCGGTACACCGCTTTATCAACAAGCACAAAAAAATATTCAGGTTTGGAGTCAAATGATTTTAGATTTAGCCCAGGAACAGGCTAACCAGAGAGAATATATTGATGCTATAGCTACTGCGGAATTAATTAATAAAAATACAGCCTTTTATCGCCAAGCGCAAACATCAATTGCAAAATGGCAATTAGAAGCCAAGCAGTATTTAAGTAATCAAACTTTGTTGGATGCTGCTCAGGCTTTAGTTCGACCAGGACAAGCTTCTACTTATAACCGAGCGATTGAAGTAGCGAAAAAAGTACCACCAGGACAACCAGGGTTTGAAATTGCCCAAACATCTATTAATCAATGGAGTGAACAAATTTTAGAATTGGCTAAAAACCGTGCTGCACAAGGAGATTTTAACACTGCCATTGCCACTGCTACTTTAGTTCCTAAGCAAACCATCGCTTATGAAGACGCTCAGGATGCGATTGAAAAATGGCGCAATCAGTATACTAGGTGATTGGGGATTGGTGACTGGGGACTGGTGATTGGTGATTGGGGGTTATCTCCCCTGCCTCTTGACTCTTGCCTCCAGCCCCCTGCCTCCTGTTGTATGACTTAACAATATTGTGAAATATCTTCGCCACATTCATCAGCTAGATAGCACAGGGCGCGAAATCTTAAACCTACAACTTCTTCATATAAAGGATTTAGTTTACACATTGGGGGAATGTGAAACAAGACTTTCCCAAACAATTTGACATCACGTTCAAAAGGACATTGAGGGGGAATTAATCTACACACCCGATGAGCAAATTGGCGATCGCCTACTTTTAAAGTATCCAACCAATTTCGCAAAGGACGCAGGAAATCCCAACCTGAATGAGAATGAGAAGCCTGTAACTCGGTGACATTAGCTTTATTGGTATTATTCGTCTCTGCTTGATGGAGCGATACCAAGCTTGTGAAAAAAATATTTTTTGTGGTACTTTCAAATGCCTTCATGGTTATTCCTCTCTTTTTATGAGGGTATTCACCTTACTGATGAATATACAATATGACAATCACTCTGTCCGGGAGAATAGTATTTTGACGGAAATTCTGGAAAAAGTGCGAGTAGCTACTGAAAATCAGAATCTGTGTATTACTACGTCAAGTTAAACTCAATTTCCTTAAAATGTGTACTCCACTTAGCTAATCTTTTTCATAACTTGACACTCTTTAAATTTTAATGAAGACCTCTATCTTTGGACGGGTTTGGCTGTAACTATTACAAAACTTAACATACTTAATGTTTATAGGTCAAGTAACAATTATAAATGCTGTTTATACGCTATCTAATACAGTGATTATGTTGCAAGTTGCTATTTATAGTGTATTAACGCCAGTTACTACAAGTCGGCGGAGCCGCCCAACGCACTGTCTCCCCTTTTTAAGGGGGATTTAGGGGGATCTAGGGCTGTCAACTCCATTCATCCCTAATTTGTTGTTGATATTCTCAAGCATCTTGAGTTAACTTAATGATACCCGCGTACTTGTTTAAATCAAAAAATGTGGTTTATTTACCTGAAAATAGCTGTAATCCTAAAATTGGTTTGATCTTTTGAATAGACTTCTCTTTCAAATCCTTGCAGGATAAGCTTTTCAGTCATGATTGTCCCCCCGTTA
>NZ_JACJPT010000086.1:0-21589 GCF_014696195.1 Sphaerospermopsis sp. FACHB-1094
AGTGGGTAAGGTCACGGGCAGAACACCCGTTTATAGGCTCTATGTGGAAGTACAGTAATGTATGTAGCAGAGGGGTACTAATAGACCGAGGGCTTGACCTCATCATTAATTCGTAATTCATAATTCGTAATTCGTAATTATGGGTTGCTAATTATCGACACATTGGTTTCGCGTTACTTGCAGTCTTCAGGGTTTTTAACGATTTTTGATAATTTTTTAATTTTCAATTATCAATTGTCAATTATCAATTCCCAACCGGTTTTCCTGGTGTCTATGGCGCGGTGGAACCACACTGATCCCTTCCCGAACTCAGAGGTGAAACGCTGCTGCGGCGACGATAGTTGAGGGGTTGCCCTCTGTCACAATAGCTCGATGCCAGGTTTAATATTTAATAACAATTTAACAACAATGCCTCCTCTATTTATTTAGAGGGGGTTTTGGATATTTTGTACTTGACCTTCAGAAAGAAGTAAACTAGGCTAGGGATAATTAGTTTAAAAATGGTGCAGTTAGTGGTAATTCACCTTACATAGAACTGGGTATGTAGAAATTTACTAAGAAAATTTACATCAAATTTACTAATAATTAGTGGCAATAGTTATTAGATACTGCCACTAGAAATGATTATTAATAGTATGAAATTCGTTATTGCATTTGCTTGTCCAGGAAGTTTCAAGAACTAGGAAATTAAGGATCTTCTGGAAATACCCATTTTGGAGGTTCCATCATTTTTTTCCGCAGTCGTTCTTCAGCTATCTCCAGCATTTTATCCAACGAAGTTTCTTCAATAAACTTGGAAGTTGCTTCTCTAAACTCAATATTGGGACATTTATCGCCTAAAACGCAACCGTTAACGCAAGCTTCAGCGCAGTTAATTGTCTGCTCCACAGTAAATTCCTCTCTCAAGTACGGCGTTATTAACCTTTAGATAAATATTACTATTAAGTTTGTATGGTTATCAGAAGTTATTCTTGGTGCTACCTATTACCTGTTATCTAAACTCCTATGTCAGAATTATTAACTCATACTGGAACGATCGCGGCGATCGCTACTGCTGTTGTCCCCCAAAAAGGTAGTGTAGGTATTGTGCGGGTTTCTGGTGATCATGCAATGGCGATCGCCAAAACTCTATTTTTAGCACCGGGAAAACAAGCGTGGGAAAGTCACCGCATCCTTTATGGTTTTATCCGTCAACCCCAAACCAAGCAAGTAATTGATGAAGCTTTATTATTAATAATGAAAGCACCCCGTTCTTTCACCCGTGAAGATGTGGTAGAGTTTCATTGTCACGGGGGAATTATGGCAGTGCAACAAGTATTGCAATTATGTTTAGAAAATGGTGCAAGGTTAGCGCAACCGGGGGAATTTACGTTAAGGGCTTTTTTAAATGGTAGATTAGATTTAACCCAAGCTGAAAGTATTGCAGATTTAGTTGGTGCAAAATCTCCCCAAGCTGCACAAACAGCATTAGCAGGTTTACGGGGTAAATTAGCGCAACCGATTAGAAATTTACGCTCTCAATGTTTAGATATTTTAGCAGAAATTGAAGCGAGAATTGATTTTGAAGAAGATTTACCGCCTTTAGATGAACAAAGAATTATTCATGAAATTGATAGAATTAGTTTAGAAATAAATAAATTATTAGCCACAAAAGATCAAGGTGAATTATTAAGAACTGGGTTAAAAGTTGCCATTGTTGGCCGTCCGAATGTGGGAAAATCAAGTTTATTAAATGCTTGGAGTCAGAGCGATCGCGCTATTGTCACCGACTTACCTGGTACAACCCGTGATGTGGTAGAATCTCAGTTAGTTGTAGGGGGAATACCTGTACAAGTTTTGGATACTGCGGGTATTAGAGAAACAGTAGATCAGGTTGAGAAAATAGGAGTTGAGCGATCGCGTCAAGCTGCGAATAATGCAGATTTAGTGTTATTTACTATTGATGGTTCTGTGGGTTGGACCGATGCAGATCAAGAAATTTATGAACAGGTAAAACATCGTCCTTTGATTTTAGTAATTAATAAAATTGACCTCATTTCCGAAGCAGAAAAACAAACTCTGAAATCTAAAATCCAAAATGTAAAAGCTAAAATTGAAACTGCTGCTGCGAAAAATCAGGGTATTGATGATTTAGAAACAGCGATTTTGGAAAGTGTGGAAGTTGGAAATGTGGAAGCTGCTAATCTGGATTTAGCTATTAATCAAAGACAAGCAGCAGCATTAACAAAAGCAAAGATTGATTTAGCACAGGTGCAAGAAACTATTAAAAATCAATTACCTTTAGATTTTTGGACTATTGATTTACGAGGTGCAATTTATGAGTTGGGAGAAATTACGGGTGAGGAGGTGACGGAATCAGTTTTAGATCGGATTTTTAGTAGGTTTTGTATTGGTAAATGAATTTTAAATTTTGCCTTTAAATTTTGACATTTGTCAGAATCAGGATGTCCAAGATTTGAGGATTTACAGGATGTTTTTTTAACGAACCACAGAAACACAGAGGACACAGAGAAATATTTTCAGTTATTAAAATGATGTACTGATCTTGTAATTTTTCAGAATCAGGATGTTTTTGTTTTCTTTATACTTACTATGATAAATTTAATTTTTTGCGTTCAGATAATCTTTCTTCGCTATTCATTTGTAACAATTTAACTGTTGTTCTTCCTTCACAAGTCAAACCAACTAAAACCACTTCTGAAAACATGAAATGTAATTTCCATTCCTGCTGACGCGGGTTAAATAAAAAGCTAAAATTACCTGTATCTGGGTCAAATGAACCTAAATCACTACCCTTATATCGGTTACAACGCCAACAAGTGAGGGCTAAATTGTCAGCGTTGGTTTCACCACCATGCTTTTCTGCAATAATATGATCAATTTCGTGGGGAAAAAATGCAACTTTTGCAGGTAGTAAACAATACTCACATTGATAATTTGCACGTTCTTCTACTAAGCGGCGAAGTGCAGCCGAGATATATGATTTACTCATTTTTACTCTTTAAATAGGGGTTGCTGAGAAAGTCTTTCCGTGAGGGCATAGGAGTCAGGAGTCAGGAGTCAGGAGTCAGGAGGAGATTTGAAAATTTCTTTGCTATCTCTTGAAATCCCAAAAAATGCACACTTTTTCCGGTATACCCTTCAAAACCCTTGCACTAATTTCTGTGTTTATCAGCCTCTAACCTTTGATATATCAAGGTTTTAGGTTTATTCAGCAAACCCTAAATAAGATAAATTACCAGATTTAATCATCACCATTAAGTGTTCAATGCGTTCATATTCATCTAATTCTTGCACTTCACTAGGTGTAATTTCACCTGATTTACTGCGTGTTAGTAAAGTACGTAACCTTTCTTGCATTTGCGGTGTGGGTTTAAATTCAGCAATTTCTTGTGGAGTAGGGTTACTGGCAATAAAATTAAGGATATATTGGTAAACTTGTGTTGGTATTAATGGTTTTTGCAGACTTACAGCTAGGAGTTCTGGTAAGGTATCTATTCCTATTTGTGCTATTTGTTGAGATAGTTCTTCTGATATTTCTAGGATAATTTTAGGCATAGTGTATTTTTCCAAAGTTTGTTATTTTATTATTGTGAGAATTAGGATTTACTACTAATATTTTAATTTGTCTGAATCAGGATGTCCAGGATTTGAGGATTTTCAGGATGTTTTTTGATGATTGTTTGTGAGGATGTTGGGGATTTTTGAGGAGGTTTTCAAATGATTGATTTTGCATAATTTAAACAATCTATAAATTACTATCCTGCTCATCCTTTAATCCTGGTTATCCTGATTCAGACAAAGAATATATTAAACTTCTATTCATTTAGCCAACTAAAAAGTTGACCTACAGTGAGATTAAAAGACTCTGCAAAAGCTGGAACAGGTAAAGTATCTGTTTCTAATTCAAATAATAGAATACGTTGATCAGCAAAATAGACAAAAATTAATTTTTCTTCAGGGTCAATTAACCAACCCATTTGAGTCCCATATTGAAGACAATGAAGAATATTTCTAACTACTTTAGTTTGACTTTGTTCAGGAGAAAGTATTTCAATTGTCCAGTCAGGAGGGATAGTAAAAGTATTAGCAACTTCACCATTTTCATCGCGGGGAATGCGTTCCCAAGTGAAGACGGCAATATCTGGTACAATGGATCTACCGCCAAAGGTACAGCGTAATTCAGAGTATGCGCGGGCGATATGCTGGGGTTTTAGTGCTAGGTTAATATTAGAACCGAGGTCAAGCTGAACTGTGCTATGTTTTCCTTGGGGCATGGGTTTTTGAATGATTTCACCGTTAATAAATTCGCTTGCTGGTTTTGTTTCTGGTAATTTGAGAAATTCATCAAGGGTTAGGGGTTTAATAGGGGTTTGAACCATTATCATTTCGGGTGATGTGGATTATCAATATTGTATCTTATTTTATTTGATGATTTTTTGTGAGGATGTTGAGGATTTTTCAGAATGTTTTTTGATGATTGTCTTTAAATAATTTAAACTATCTAAAAATTACCATCCTGTACATCCTTTAATCCTGAGTATCCTAATTCTGACAATCAAAATGGTGCGTTACGTCATGTATTTGATTTGTGTATTTTATCATCTTTTTGCACTCCTAACGCACCCTACAAAGTTATGGTAACATCTCTAAAATAGTCGCCATTGGTAAATAAAGTTTTAGTGGTTGACTAGAAAAGGGGATAAACTGATGATATTCATAAAATGCCTTAGCTTGATCATTTTTAGCATCCACTACAACTGCCATAGAAGCTACTTCATTATTCTTACTTCTTGCTAAAGCGTCAAATAATAGAAAAGTACCTAATCCCTGATTTTGATAATTTTTATCAATAGCTAATCTTCCTAATAATGTAGCTGGAAGTAAGGGATATTTAGGCAATTTTCTGATGAGAAAATCAGGTAAATCAGTTAATTGAATAGCAGTTGCAGCTAATGTATAATAACCAGCAATATGTTGTTTTTCTGAATCATATAAAACAAATACTGCTGTCAAAAATCGCCGTACATCCTGTTTAGCTTGCTTTTTTAAATAATAGTCAAGTGCTTCTATTCCACAGGAAAAATCATCTCGATTATGTTGAGCAGAAATAGGCTCAATGATATAATTAAAGTTAGGAATAGTCATTTTAATTCTGTTGCTTTTTTATACTCAGCCGCAGCTTTCATCATCCGTGCATTAGGTGTTGGAGGATGCAGTAGTGATTCTACAAAAGATTGAGAATCTTTTAAACTCAATTTAATCTGATTATGTTCTGATATTACTTTACGAGCGTGGGATTGTGCGCTTCTAATGACAAAATCAGTTAAAGTTGTTCCTTCAATTTCCGCAGCAATTTGTAATATTTCTTTCTGTTCAGAAGTTAATCGTGCTTCTAAACGTTCTTTTTTAGATAATGATGATTTTCCAGTATTTAGCATAAATTTTATGGATCTCAACTTTTTTCTATTGTACGTCTAATTTCCGTACTTTGACATTTTTTGATAAACTACCAGATTTAATCATTATTTGTCTGAATCAGGATGTCCAGGATTTGAGGATTTACAGGATGTTTTTTGATGATTGTTTGTGATGATTTGAGGATTTTAATTGTCTGAATCAGGATGTCCAGGATTTGAGGATATACAGGATGTTTTTTGATGATTTTTTGTGAGGATGTTGGGATTTACAGGATGTTTTTTGATGATTGCTTTTGAATGATTTGAACTATCTATAAATTACCATCCTGTACATCCTTTAATCCTGGATATCATGATTCAGACAAATACAACTTTCATCGCCAACAAACGATCTAAAAATTACCATCCTGTAAATCCTATAATCCTGGTTATCCTGATTCAGACTTAATAATTTTATGTAATCTTTAAATGTTACAGTTTACAAGTCTCGACGCGAGAGAAGAAATAACACGCCCAACTCTTACAATCCCACCCCCACCCACACCAACACGGGAGGTGTCCTTCTGGTGCTAAAATTACTTGAAATACCATACCAACCCCACACCCCCATCCTACCGTCTCCTCAAAGGCTTCCCCAATTTTTGCATCGTAGCTTCTCGTTCCCCCCAAACCTTTATAAATCCGTTTCTGAACAGAAAAACCAAATTTACCATTACTATATTTTACCCACAACTGATCAATTGTGCGAAGGTCTGCACAGGGAAAATTATCAATGTGTTCTACTTGTAACCAACCTTCTTCTTCCTGTTTTGCAACTGCTAACATTACCCTTGCTGTTTCCTCATCCGCTTCTTGCCATTTTCCAGCTTTGAGTAAGTCACGCAGTTTTCTATAATCCATTCCTACATCTGATTTTAATTGTACCTCTGGTTTATTTGGTTGAGGTGTAGAACTTTGAGGAATGAAAATTTCCTTTACCTTAGATAAGAAAGAAGAAGAATTTTCTGGTTGCGGTAAACGAATAGTTTGAGGTTGAGGTGTTGGGATATTTTGCTGTTGTCTTGGTTGTGGTTGAGGTGTAGAAATAGGTACAGATTTATTTACGAAATCCAACAAATCCCTCAAGTCCTTCATACTTTGCGGACGATTTATAGGTTCTAATTCCAAACCTTTAATAATCGCTTGATTTAACCTATCACTAATTCTAGAATTTAATTCCTTCGGTTCTATTAAAGTCCGATTATTTAGCTTCCTCGCTAAAGATGCAATGGGGGTATCTCCAGTCACCAAATAAAACAAAGAAGCAGCTAAAGTATAAACATCTATACTTGCTGATTTTTCCGTTTCTAACATTTGTTCCCAAGGTGCAAAAGCTAAATTAGCAGCTTGGTTAATACTTTGACTATTAACATTTCCTGCTAAACCAAAATCTATTAAAACTACAGTATTGCTATTTTCTCTTAAAATCATATTTCCTGGATGTGCGTCCCGGTGAATAATTCCATTTTCATGACAAAGAGATAAAGCATCAGCAATTTGTTTAATATAATCAATAGCAATTGATTCTGATAAAATACCCTTATCTTGCACTAAATGGTATAAATTTTCACCCTTCACAAAATCCATGACTAAACATGGTAAATTATCCTCCTCAAAAAAGTCTATAATTCTGACAATATGAGGATGATGAAATTGCGTAATATCGGCTAATCTTCTTCCTTCTTTGCGAAAACCTTCCACAAATTTAGGATAATTAGCATCTCTACACAACCGACTATTAGGAGTTTTAATAACTACAGGAAAATTCAAATCTTGATGTTTAGCTTTATAAGTAACACCAAAACCTCCAACACCAATTTCTGTTTCTATCACATATTGGGGACGTTTTTTTAATGCTTTTCCGGGTTGTAGCATAAATCAGGATAATGATTGATGATGTCCGTGATTATAACACACTACATAAGTATTAACACGATCAGCAATCAATAACATCCTGTAAATCCTTTAATCCTGGACATCCTGATTCAGACAATTAAATTTTGACTTTTGACTTTTTACTTTTGACTTCCCGAAGGGTGTCCTGATTCAGACAATTGAAAAATTCAAATCCCCTCGCAAAATTCGGTCATCTAAATAGTTTATTATCTTAAAATATCAACATATCAAACACGACCAAGGTAAACTATGAAAAAATCACTGCAACTACCCCAAAAACTCATGTTACTCGGTTCAGGAGAACTAGGAAAAGAATTTGTCATTGCTGCACAACGCTTAGGTAATTATGTGATTGCAGTTGATCGTTATGCAAACGCTCCCGCAATGCAGGTTGCTGACTGTTCAGAAGTAATTTCTATGCTCAGTGCAGATGATTTAGAAGCGGTAGTTAGTAAACACAAACCTGATTTTATTATCCCAGAAATTGAAGCAATTAGAACTGAAAAATTACAGGAATTTGAACAAAGAGGAATCACAGTTATTCCTACCGCAGCAGCAACTAATTACACGATGAATCGTGATAGAATCCGAGAATTAGCACATAAGGAATTAGGGGTAAGAACCGCTAAATATGGTTATGCAGTCAGCTTAGAAGAATTGATTGCTATTTCTGAAGAAATCGGTTTTCCTAATGTTGTTAAACCTGTCATGTCATCATCAGGAAAAGGTCAATCTGTAGTTAATGATAAAACAGAAGTAGAAACAGCTTGGAAATATGCAATTGAAAATTCTAGAGGTGACAGTCAAAAAGTCATAGTTGAAGAATTTATCAATTTTGAAATAGAAATCACTTTACTGACAATTAAACAATGGGATGCAGAAACTATTTTCTGTCCTCCCATTGGACACAGACAAGAAAGAGGAGATTATCAAGAATCTTGGCAACCTGCAAATATTTCTGATGATAAAATATTAGCTGCTCAAGAAATTGCTAAAAAAGTTACTGATGCTTTAGGAGGTGCGGGAATTTTTGGGGTAGAATTTTTCATCACTAAAGATGAAGTGATTTTCTCTGAACTTTCACCTCGTCCCCATGATACCGGAATGGTAACGTTAATTTCCCAGAATTTGAATGAATTTGAATTACATTTACGGGCAATTTTAGGTTTACCTATTCCCCATATTGAACAACTAGGATATTCTGCAAGTGCGGTAATTTTAGCCTCTGAAAAATCTGATTCTATTGCTTTTACTGGTGTTGCAGAAGCATTAGTAGAAAAGGATGTAGATATTAGATTATTTGGTAAACCAACCGCACATCCTTACAGAAGAATGGGAGTTGCATTAGCAAAAGGTAATGATGAAAAATCAGCAAGGGAAAAAGCGACAAAAGCAGCAAATAAAGTGAAATTAGTTTAAATGTAAAACTTCATTAGGGTGCGTTACGCTGTGCCTAACACACCCTACAATATATAATAGTTACTTTCCTAGAAATGCTATAATAAAACAGGAACTCCAATAATTGTATAGGATAAATTTATGACTTCACCATTTCCAGGGATGAATCCCTATTTAGAAAATCCTGATTTATGGTCAGAAGTACATCATAGATTAATTACAGCGATTGCTGATAATATAGAATCCCATCTTAGCCAAAAATATCGCGTAGCTATAGAAAAACGCACCTATAGAACTGACAGTGAAGATTCTCTGTTAGTTGGTATTCCCGATGTAACGATTTTATCAGTAAAACAAAAAACTCAAAAATCAGATAGTTATACAGCAACAGCAACTTTATCCACAGAAACAGCAAATAAATCCGTCGATGTCACATTACCCTTACCTTTAGAAATCAAAGAAGGATATTTAGAAATTAGAGAAGTTTCTACAGGTAAAGTAGTAACTATAATTGAAGTGCTTTCTCCTACTAATAAAAGAACAAAAGAAGGTAGAAAATCTTATTTAGACAAACGGGAGAAAATACTACAAAGTGATACTAATTTAGTAGAAATAGACTTAATTAGGGCTGGGGAAAAGATGCCTATGATTACCCATATTGCTGATACAGATTATCGAATTTTAATTGTTAGGTCTTATCGCTTACCATCGGCTCAACTATTTGCATTTAGTGTCAGAGAAACTATACCTAATTTTACTATTCCTCTACAAAAAGGGGAACAGGAAATAGAAGTAAACTTGCAGGATTTGTTATCAGTTATCTATAAAAAAGCTAGATTTGATTTAACCTTAGATTATAATATTCCTCCTGTACCAGATTTATCTGTGGAAGCTCAAGAATGGATGGATCAATTATTAAGAGAACAAGGAAGAAGAGGTGACAGCTAAAGTAGATAGATAAGGGTGTGTTAGCGATCGCCTAACTCACCACACTAATTATCAAAATCCCAAATCTACCGCAATACGATGAGCGCAAGCAAACCCAGAAAACGCCACAGCATTTAAACCTTGACCCGGAAATGTGCTATCACCCACACAATAAAGATTAGGTATGGTGGTACGATTAAAAGGCATACCCAACAAACCCCATAACTTACGTCTGGGTATTGGTCCATAAGTTCCATCAACCCTACCTAAAAACCGCCGATGGGTTAGGGGTGTTCCCACTTGCATATAGTCCAAACCCGCATCTAAACCGGGAAAAATTCGTTCTAATCTGTTAATAATTTCCCCTGCTGCTTGTTCCTTCTTTTCTGCATATTCACTCCTAGAAAGTCCCCGCCAATTATCAATCCAATCCGGTGTAAAAGCATGAATAATGTGGTATTCTGGAGGAGCTAAACTCGGATCTAGCAATGTGGGAATAGATACAAACAGGGTCCCTGCTGCTGATTCCATTTTTTCCCAGTCTTCTAAAATAATGTGATGACATTCTGTTCCTGTAGGTAATACGGAAGCTTTTACACCTAAATGCAAACTTAAAAAACTTGGTGATTTCTGATATCTCTGCTGCCAATTTTTCTCATTAGGTGGTATTTGTGCTTTTGGTAGTAATTTTTCAAAAGTGTCCCAGCGCGTAGCATTAGATACAATTTTTTTACCATGATAAACTTCACCTGTTGCTAATTGTACACCAATAGCTTGACCCTGTTTAGTGAGAATTTTTGTCACTCTTGCTTGATATTCAATTTTACCACCACATTTTTCTAAACCTTCTGCTAATTTTTGGGCAATTTTTCCTACTCCACCTTTAGGATAATTAACTCCCCCATAATGACGATCAGAAAACACCATTCCAGCATTAATCATTGGTGTCATATTAGCAGGAACGACAGACCAACAATAACATTCAATATCTATGAATTTTAATAATAACGGATCTTTAATATATTTGCGGGCTATATCGCCAACATTTTGCGGTAAGTATTGGGCTAAACCTAAGCAAGCTAAGGGGTTTTGCCAGAATACTCGCATTACATAACCAATTTCTTCTAATGATAATAATTCTATGCTATTGAGGCAATTAAAAATTTTTTGACATTCGTTATAAAATCGGCGAATCCCTGTTTCTTCATGGGGAAAATAAGCAATTAAATTTTGTAAAAATTTCTCGTAATTTTGATCAACTTTAATATCTAAATTATCAGGTAAATGATAATGAATTTGGACAGGATCAGGGATGGTTTCTAAGTGAACATTGACTGCATCTAAAGCGCGGGTGAGTAGGTTGGTTGTTCCTTTTTTACCAAAACCAAATATCATGGATGCACCAACATCAAAAGTATATCCTTGGTGTTGAAAATAACCTGCACTACCACCAGGAATTAAATAACGTTCTAAAACCAAGACTTTCGCGCCTTTAGCTGCTAACTGGGTGGCGGTAACTAAACCCCCGATACCAGCACCAATAATAATAGCATCAAACATAATTGGTAATTGGTAATTGGTAATTGGTAATTGGTAATTGGTAATTGGTAAATACTAGAGTTTGCGTATTTGTTCTCATTTTTTATATTTTAGCCTTGAAAGCTGAAAAAAAAGAGGGACAAGCCGCTATTACTGGCCAATCCCGTCTGCCGATCCTTTAAAGAGAGGAGAACACTATAAACAATATAGCCTTGATTGAGAATATCTGTCAACTACTAATGAAAATTTATTGCAATAGTTGGAAAGCGATCGCACAAATGCCGGAAATACACAGATTGTCCACAGCCATAAATGAGCCTATCTAACCAATGCACAGGCGGGAAAGAGTATGATGGTGGATCAGTTCCTTGATAGTGAGAGGCTGCTTTTTGAACTATGACTCAACAATTGCTAGTTTATGTCCCACCCCATCCCCTGATCAAACACTGGCTGGCGGTAGCTCGTGATGCAGCTACACCTTCAGTATTATTTCGCTCTGCGATTACGGAGTTGGGACGATGGCTAAGTTATGAAGCCGCAAGAGAGTGGTTACCAACGCAAAACACGGTGGTTAATACTCCCTTAGCTCCTTGTGCAGCAACTTTCATTGATCCACAAGTACCAGTGGCAGTTGTACCGATTCTCCGGGCTGGGTTAGGCTTATTAGAGGGAGCGCAAACGGTATTACCTTTAGCAAAAGTTTACCATTTGGGTTTAGTGCGAAATGAGGAAACCTTAGAACCCTCTTGTTATTTGAACAAACTACCAGAGAAATTTGATCCAGAAACGAGGGTGTTAATTACCGATCCCATGTTAGCAACAGGAGGATCTATAATGACAGCAATGGCAGAATTGACACAAAGGGGTGTTGATCCGACGTTAACGCGAATTGTTTGCGTGGTAGCTGCACCACCAGCTTTGCAAAAATTGAGTGCTGCTTATCCTGGCTTAACAGTTTATAGTGCCATTATTGATGAAACGGTTAACGATCAGGGATTTATTGTACCGGGATTAGGAGATGCAGGCGATCGCATCTTTGGGACTTGACGAAGGCAGGAGGCAGAAGGCAGAAGTCCGTTTTTGTTATGGGTATTAATCACCCACTGCAAAAACTTTGCACCTGAAAAAGCGGGGTTTTAGACCCGAATGTTTGGATAACTAATAAAATTACTGAAAATTGGCTTCTAATGGTTTTTTTGTTCAAGGCGGTGAAAATATGAGTCAAAAAGATGGTTTTGCCAGTGGTTTTTTACTTGGGACTATTGTTGGCGGTGTAGTTGGCGGCGTTTTAGGTGCTGTGCTGGCATCTCGACGGGATACAGTGGAAGAGGAAGAGAGAGAAATTAACAATGGTTCTGTGACAGCGGGTAAAGTTCCAGCTAGAAGAAAACGGCAGATGAGATCCGCTGCTGGTGAAGATTTAGAAATGGAAACAGCAAGGCGATCGCTAGAAGATAAAATCGCTCAACTCAATGCCACAATTGATGATGTGCGAAATCAGTTGAGCAATGTTAATGGTAGTTCATCTCCAACCGCTGAACGCTCTATGTCCCAAGACCCTTAAACAACGGCTATATCATAGCAAAAAACCTATTTTGGTAGATGTCGCTGTTATTTGCAGACGCTATGACATTAGCTCCATTACAATCAAGAAATAAGACAGCGTTTAGCTTTTACCACAAAAATAACCCATCTATGTATTTACTGATTAACACTCTCAATACTTTCATCACTATCTATAGCTCTTTGCTAATCATTCGGGTTTTATTAACCTGGTTTCCCCAAGTCAACTGGTATAACCAACCATTTGCAGCCTTGAGCCAGATTAGTGACCCCTATCTTAATCTATTTCGTTCAATTATCCCCCCATTGGGTGGTATGGATTTTTCGCCTATCCTAGCTTTCCTTGCACTCAATGTTGCTAGTAGTTTAATATCTGGTCTTGTTCCTTTAGTCCAGGGATTTTAAATCATTTCTGCTCATTTCGGTAATTACCCGGTCTGATATCAGCCGGGAATGTAGTGTAAAAATATAGGATTTGCTGAAAAAGTCTTTTCGTGGAGGCAGGGAATAGGGAGGAAAATTTTAGATTTTAGATTTTAGATTTTAGATTGGAGTTAACAAAAACAATCCAAAATCCAAAATCCAAAATCAATAACTCCTGACTCCTGACTCCTATCTTCTCACTTTACCGCTAAACCCAGATGCTTTAAATTGCTTTAGTTTCAAAGGAGTTGGTTGGTTTGCAGGTACAGAAATTCTTAACTCAAAATTACTAACACCAGGTGGTACTTCAGGAATAGAACCTAGACGGGTGCGGTTTTGTAATATTGGATTATTATTGGCATCATAGATGCGTCCGTAGATATCTGCGTCATAGACTGTTTTATAAGTGCTGTTTTCTGCTTTACCAGTGACAATAAAGCAATTAGCAGACCCTGAACCATTACTAACAACAGCACCTTGAGCTAATTCTGGTGGACAATCTTGGTATGATAGGTCAGATAGTTTAATTTGTGTTAAAGCTTGGGCTGGTAAGGTAAAAACCCAAGAGCAGAAAACTAATAAACAAGAGATTAATATTAGCTTGAGTGATAGCTTGAGTGATAGGTTGAGTGAGTGCGATCGCATAAAACACAAAGTAAATTTACAAAAAGTATACAAAAGTTTTATTTGCCGATTACCGAAAATTCCCTGTTTTTTAATGAGAAAGTGGAATTTAATTTTGCAATAATTGTATCAATAGACCATTCTTTGCACCAGCTTATGAATCCAGATGAGATTGAAGCAGTCTTGCAAACAGCATTTAGTCGTTGTGATGCTGCTGACTGTCCTCTCACTGATATACAGAAACAAATATTGCTGCAAGTAGTCGAACAGATTCAGAGAAGCTTAACTTCTAAGGTATCAGATACTAACAACCCTTTGGATGAACTGACTCCAGAGGAATTAGAGGTGTTTTTGGAGTTTGTCAAAGCAGAGGAAGCACAAAACCGCACTTGGAAAGTACAATTACTTAATGATTGGCTGTTAGCACAAGATTCGGGAAAAGTGCAATTTATTCGCCAACGTTATGGTTTACAGTGGTTAAATCGGGTGCAAGCATATCATTTTGATAAGTATGCTTATTTGGAAGAAGCTTTAAAACTGAAAGTAGGCGATCGCATTGAAGTTTCTAATGCACTGTGGGAATGGATACCAGAAGATGATATATCTCAGAAGGAATGGATTCCCTGTATGGTAATTAATATTGATGAAATTGTTAATAGTAATGACAGTTTTAGTATTTGTCAAATTCGGTTTTTTAATGGTAGTGAATATGAAATACCCGGTGTTTATGAATGGAATCGGTATAATTGGCGGTGGCCTAAAAAGTAAATATCATTTAATATCATTTAATATCATTTACCCAGATACCGGACTTCTTTAAGAAGTCCGGTATCTATCAATTTTAATTGGATTTTGACTTATTTATTAAAGTAATCAACCAGGAAAATATTAAAATTTTATACGATTTTATAGCATTGAATTAGACATATTGTAAAATATGATCTTGAAATAGCTAAAACATTTAAATTTTGAGATTATTAATTATGGTCAATCAGTTATTTTATGGTGATAATTTGCAGGTTTTGAGAAAACACATCAAAGATGAAACTGTGGATATTTGCTATATTGATCCGCCCTTTAATTCTCAACGCAATTATCACCAAATTTATAATAATATCGGTAAAGAAGATAAAGCAAAAACTCAAGCTTTTATTGATACATGGACATGGGATGATCACGCTAATCAAGGTTTAGCAGAAATTCAAGAAAACTATTTAGGACATTTTACTTCTCAAAGCATAGATTTAATTTCTGGGTTAACCAAAGTTCTGGGTAAAGGAAGTCTATTAGCTTATTTAGTGAACATGACTTTAAGAATAGCAGAAATCCACCGAGTTTTGAAACCCACAGGTAGTTTTTACTTGCATTGTGATCCCACAGCTTCCCATTATTTAAAAATTATTATAGATGCTATTTTTTGTTCTCAAGGTGGAGATTTCAAAAATGAAATTATCTGGAAACGTACATCAGGACATAGTGATTCTGGTAAATATGGTAATGTTCATGATGTGATTTTTTACTATTCCAAAAGTTGGAAAACTACCTGGAATCAGGTATATCAAAAATATGAACAAAGTTATATTGATAAATATTACAGATATCAAGATGATGATGGGAGAAAATGGATGTCAGGTGATTTGGGTGCTGCTGGTTTAGCTGGAGGCGGTTATCAATATGAATGGAATGGAGTGACAAAACTGTGGAGATGTCCAAAAGAAACAATGGAAAAACTTGATAAACAAGGGAGAATTTACTATACTAAAAATCGTGTTGCGAGAATTAAAAGATATTTAGATGAAAGTGAAGGTTTACCAATCCAAGATACTTGGAATGATGTAGAAGCTTTGCGATCTTGGCACAAAGAATTATTAGGATATCCCACCCAAAAACCCGAAGCATTATTAGAAAGAATAATTCAAGCCAGTAGTAACGAAGGTGATATCATATTAGATGCTTATTGTGGTTGTGGAACAACAGTAGCAGTATCACAAAGATTAAATCGACAATGGATAGGAATTGATATTACTTATCAAAGTATTAGTTTAATTCTGAAAAGATTAGAAGACTCTTTTGGCAAACAAGTATTAGAAAATATTAATATTAGCGGTATTCCCAAAGATATGCAATCTGCGGAAGCATTAGCATTGAAAAAAGACGATCGCACTCGTAAAGAATTTGAGAAATGGGCAATTTTAACCTATACTAATAATCGTGCTACCATTAATCAAAAGAAAGGAGCAGATAAAGGAATTGATGGAATAGCGTATTTTACAGGAGACAAAAACGAACCAGAAAAGATAATTTTACAAGTAAAATCTGGTAATGTCAAATCTGGAGATATTAGAGATTTACAGGGAACAATAACCCTAGAAAGTGCAGTATTAGGGATTTTTATTACCTTAAAACCACCGACAAAAGACATGATCCAAACTGCAAAAGAAGCAGGAATTTATCAAAGTCGGTATATGAGTCAACCTGTAGATAAAATTCAGATTATCACAGTACAAGAAATCATTGAACAACAAAAAAGATTAGATATGAGATTAAGTTTAGAAGTTTTGAAATCTGCGGAAAAACAAAAGGAAGTGAAACAAACACAATTAGAACTTTTTAGGGATGAATAACTCTCAATCCTAATTATTCCCCAGCAGCTTGTATAATTGTTGAATACAATTCCTTACTGACTCGAAAGTCAGCTTTTTCAATCATTTTATCTAACAAAATTTTTACAGAAGGGATCAAAATTTGTCGTTTCGCTTGCAATAGGACTCCTAATAACCCAGTTATTTGTAAACCATAGCTACTTGCAACTATTCTACCTCGACGTTCATCCATTAATAGTAAATTAGCTTTGAGTTCCAGAGCTAAAGCAATCGCTTCTGCTTCACCTAAATCTATATTTTCTTCGTTTTCTTGAATCACAATTACTCTTTGAGAATCTACAACAGTCTGTTGTTGAATCCAAGGTAAAGTTTGTACCTCCACAGCACCCGGAACAACTTTATCTACTTTGACCATTTCATTATAAACTGCTGTGGGAATAATAATAGAAGTGTAAAGTTTTTGCAATAAATCTAGTTGACTAATTGCTGCTAAATTAGTAATGGGTGAAGTATCACTAACGATAATCATAATAACCCCATTGATTCTAGGGTTTTGATATCTGATTGAAAATCCTCTATATCATAATTAACACAAAGTCCTCTTACAGCAAGCTGATGTTGAAATTCTATCACTGTTAGTCCAGTCCAAGCACGAACTTTACCACCACTAATTTTTCCTTGTTGATAAAGCATGATAGCAATTTCTAATTTTAATTCTTCTTCTGTCATTTTGCTCGCTCGCAGAATATCATCAGGTATTAAGATACTCATAATCAAAAATGTGATATTTACTTTTAATTATAGCAAAACTTAATATCATCTTACCAACTGCATCGCATCATTAAAAAATTGCCGACATAAACCTTTAGTGACAAAAATAGTCGTCAACAAATTAACCACAGCTACCATAAAAATAATTAAAATTTCATAAGAAACCGCTGCCAACGCAGATACTCCAGCTAATAATTGTCCACTGGTAAAAGTGGGTATTGTCACCATGCCAATTAGCATCATTTGATTTAAAGTAGGAACAAAAGCAGCTTTAATTGCATCCTGGCGATAGTGACTAACAGCTTGCTGGGGTGTTGCACCTAAACTGAGGTGTGTTTCTATTTCTGTAGGAAATTGATTAATACTGCTAACTAGCCTTTCTCCGGCTACTGCTGCGGCATTCATAGCGTTACCGATCAATATACCACCCAAAGGAATTAAATAACGGGGTTCATACCATCTGTCAGGTTGGATAATCAAAAAATTGGTGTAAAGTAAGGTTAATGACGTACTAGCAAAAATCACTACCCAAACTAAAGGCAGTACCAAAGGAATTTTTTGACTGATGCGGTTTCGTGCGACAATCGCCGTAATTGTGAGAATGATAGTAAAAATTCCCACAACAGCCCAAACATTGTCAACAGCAAAAATGAAGTCTAAAACGTATCCTAATACTATAAGTTGGAGGATGGTTCTACCGGTGGCTAATGCTAGGTTTAACTCTAGTCCTAATTTTTCCCAGGCAGATAAACCAATAGCGATCGCCATTAAACCCACAGCTAACACTAAATCTACAATATCCAGTTTAATCAAATCCGGCATGGTTTCTTTATTTCCTGAGATAGTTTACAGGCAGAAGGTAGAAGTACAACCTATTTTAGTCCTAGTTTTATGATCAATTAATGTCGTAAATTAATGTCATAACTACCCTGTATACTGCTATATCACCGTTAAAAGTGTATCTTTTGAATCTCCCGATAAAATAACAACTATGATCCAAAGTGTAAATTCCGTTCCTGCATTTGATATCAAACAGCAATATGCCACCATTGAAGTTGAAGTTAGTCATGCTGTTTTAGAAGTTCTCAGTTCTGGCCGTTATATTGGTGGTCCTGCGGTAGAAGGTTTTGAAGAACAGTTTGCAGCTTATCATAGTGTCACGGAATGTGTAGCTTGTAATTCCGGTACTGACGCTTTATATCTGGCTTTACGTGCTTTAGAAATTGGTGCAGGTGATGAAGTTATTACCACACCCTTTAGCTTTTTTGCTACCACCGAAGTCATAACTGCTGTCGGTGCAACACCTGTATTTGTAGATATTGATGCCACTACCTTTAATTTAGATGTCACCCAAATAGCCGCAGCAATTACACCCAAAACTAAAGCTATTATCCCCGTTCACCTGTTTGGTTTACCAGTGGATATGACAGCTTTAATGGCGATCGCCAACTCTCATAATTTAGCAGTGATTGAAGATTGCGCTCAAGCCACCGGTGCAAGTTGGGAAAATCAAAAAGTTGGTAGTATTGGTCATATTGGATGTTTCAGCTTTTACCCCACCAAAAACCTTGGTGGTTGCGGTGATGGGGGTGCAATTACAACTAACGATAGTGCGATCGCTGCTAAACTGCGAATATTACGAGAACATGGCAGCAAAGTTAGATACATTCACGAAGAAATCGGAGTTAACAGTCGCTTAGATGCGATTCAAGCAGTCATTCTGCAAATTAAACTCCGCTATCTAGACACCTGGAACAAACACAGGCAAAAAATAGCAACATATTATTATCAATACCTCAGTCAAATTCCTGGCATTACTCCCCCCCAAGAATTATTAGGAGGAGAAGCCGTTTGGAATCAATATACCATCCGCGTTTCCAGTGAAGAAAGAAACGGTGCAAGTTCCAAATATCGGGACTGGGTGCGGACTCAACTGCAAGAAAAAGAAGTAAGCACAATGCTCTATTATCCCCGTCCTTTACACTTGCAGCCGGTTTATGAAAATTTAGGCTATCAACCAGGACAATTACCTGTGTCCGAAAAAACCTGTCATGAAGTGATTTCTTTACCCATGTTCCCAGAACTCACACAGGAACAGCAAGATAAAGTCATTTATGCGTTGAAAGACTGTTTAAGTTAGAAGAGGTGACAGGTGACAGGTGACAGGTGACAGTTAAGAGGGAGGGGTGAGAAACTTCTCCCCAACTTCGATAGATAAAATCTTAATTTCTCTCTGCGCCTCTGCGTCTCTGCGTGAAATAAAAAAATGCGCCTTAACAATAAAAAAAGCGAATCAACATATTTTACCGCAACTCAGAAACTCATATTTTTATAACCCTAACTTATCTTAAAGTAGTAGCTGTTTACATATTCAAATCTTACAACCATTTTCCCTTAACATTTCTTAAAATTTTATTGAGAATTATTTTTATTTCCCAACGGTATTGCAATAGTTTCCGGCATTTGCTATAATTTTTTCAAATTTCATAATCAGGGTAAGTATGTCAAATTTTAAAAAAATCAAAAATTGCCATCTTTTAACCTGTGATATACAAAGGTTTGCAAAATCTATACTTAAATCATTCTAAAAAAACACTGAGAAAAAATAGATGTTGCTTGCACCAATTTTAGGGTTAAATTGATCTGAAAAATCTGATAGTACAAATCAACTCTTGACAAAAAATCATTTATAACCATCTGCGTTCATCTGCGTTTTTTGTATTTAAGGTTTGAAAAAGTCTTGTTATGAGTTTTTACGAGTGCAGAGTGTCTAATTTTAGATTTTAGATTTTAGATTGGAGTTGACAAAAGTAAATAATCCAAAATCCAAAATCCAAAATCCAAAATAAATAACTCCTGCCTTTTATGCAAAAGTGCGAGTATTTGCAGTCGCCAAAGCTTCCACCAAACCACGCACAGCCGCAATCATCGCAATTTCGCTATTGAGTTGGTTAATAGCAGAACCAACACCCACACCAGCAGCACCAGCAGCTACAGCCAAAGGTGCAGTCACATTAGAAATACCAGAAGCACACAAAACAGGTACAGAAACAGCGCGGGAAATTTCATAAGCAGCCGCTAAAGTGGGAGCAGCTTTTTCAATCAAACCCAAAGTACCAGGGTGAGCAGGTTGACTGCTAGTACCGCCTTCAGTTTGGATAATATCAGCACCAGCTTTGACTAAATCTTCAGCTAATTGAACTTGTTGATCCAAAGTTAGGATGTGAGGAACAGTCACAGATAAAGTAATTTCTGGTAACAAAGCGCGGGTTTGCTGAGTTAACGCCAAAACTTCATCCGCTTCAAATCTGCGACCTTGAGCGTAAAAAGAATCAAAATTACCGATTTCAATTAAATCAGCACCAGCAGCAACAGCTTCTACAAATTTTTCTGGTGCAACTGCGGACACACAAACAGGTAATTTAGTCAAGTTTTTAGCTAAATGCACTAAAGCCGCATCAGCAGCGATATCAACAAAAGTTGCACCACCCAAATCAGCAGCTTTCACGGTAGCAGCAACACTTTCAGCGTTAAAATTATTTAAACCGCTAATTACTTTTAAAACACTGCGGTTAGCAAATGCACGTTGCAAATTAGGAAGCATAGTCATAATATCTGATTTTGAACCTATTGAGGTAAGAATTATACACTATTTGGGGTATTTGGGAATAGGGCTTTGGGAATAAGGAACAGGAAATAGGTAAAATTACCAGATATTTCTCAGAATTTAATCTACATATTTAATATTCAAACTTTCAACAAATTTACTTTCTTTACATTTTAAATACTCATCTCTTTGAGAAACGAAATCATCTATTTTACCCTGGTTATATAAGATAACCATCTCTTCTTTTATAAAATGCTTTTCTAAAACATCATGTTGAGAATTGTTAATAAAGTTTGAATTTTCTGTAATGCAGCGCGAAGAGGTTGTACTTGTTTTTCTAATTCTTGCTGTTGGGTTTTACATTCTCCAGATGCGATCGCATATTCGCTATACTGACTACCAATAAAATTCAAAAAATCCAAAGTTTCACTTAAACTGATGAATTTGTCTTGTTAACTGTGCTACCTTTTATCCTACAGGTTCAGTAGTATAAATGCGATCGCTGCTGACTCCCAGCAACCGCACCCCTACCGTACCACCACCATTTACCCGCACAGACTCCGTTTCCAAAGTCACAGGCAAAGGTGTAATTAGGGTTTGCTGAAAAAGTCCCTTCGTTGAGGCAGGGAATAGGGAATAGGGAATAGGGAATAGTTTTAGCTATCTGTTATCCCCAGATTTTCTAATTTATCAGACCCAAAATGCACAGTTTTTAAGGTATACCCTTCAAAAATCTTGCACTTTCTTTCCTCCTGATCAGCCTCAAACCTTTGATTTAC
>NZ_JACJPT010000087.1:0-21485 GCF_014696195.1 Sphaerospermopsis sp. FACHB-1094
GGAGACTTAGCGCGTTACCTAGCAGATGGGAACATAGAATACATAGGACGCATAGACAACCAAGTAAAAATCAGAGGATTCCGCATTGAGTTAGGAGAAATCGAAGCGGTACTCAATCAACATCCTCAAATCCAGACATCATGCGTCATCGTCCGTGAAGACAACCCCACAGAAAAACGTTTAGTTGGGTACATAGTAGCGAAAACAGAAACAACACCAGAGCTTACAAGCATTCGTCAATTCCTGGTGAATAAACTGCCGGGGTACATGATACCATCAGCCTTAGTCAGATTGGAAAATCTGCCACAGACACCCAACGGCAAAATAGACCGTCGCGCCCTACCAAAACCAGAATTAGACAGCACAATAGTAGAAAAATATGTTGCTGCACGTACTCCCATAGAAGAACTGCTAACACAAACCTGGTTACAAGTGCTAAAAGTAGAATCTGTGGGTGTGAATGACAACTTCTTTGAACTGGGAGGACATTCCCTACTAGCAACACAAATAGTTTCACGTATCCGCAACATATTCCAAGTGGAACTACCATTAAATAAATTGTTTGCCGCCCCCACAGTCAGAGAACTAGCCCATATTATTACCCAATTACAACAAGACAACTTAGAACTGTCAACACCACCTCTGTCACCCAGAGCCAAAGATGCAGACTTACCAATGTCTTTTGCCCAACAGCGTTTGTGGTTCTTAGACCAATTTGAGACTAACAGTGTAGTATACAACATACCCACAGCTTTACATTTGCGAGGAAAATTGCAAATTACAGCATTAGAGCAAAGCTTACAAACAATTATTCATCGCCACGAAGCCTTACGTACTAATTTCACCAGCATTGACGGACAACCAATTCAAGTTATTAGAGAACAGAAAACAGGGAACAAGGAACAGGGAATAGTATCAATTGTTGACTTACAGCACTTACCCAAAACAGAACAAGAAATAGCTGTAGAACAATTAACGCAACAACAAAAGATGACAGGATTTGAGTTAGAAACAGAAGCGTTAATTAGAGTACAGTTAATCTTAGTGAACCAGACAGAGCAAATATTGTTAGTGTGTATGCACCACATTGTTTCCGATGGTTGGTCAATGGGTGTGTTTTTCCAAGAACTGACACAGCTATATCATGCTTATTGTCAAAATCAACCTTCACCTTTAACACCCCTACCAATTCAGTACGCTGATTTTGCAATTTGGCAAAGACAATGGTTGCAAGGGGATGTACTACAAAATCAATTAACATACTGGGAACAACAACTCAAAGACGCACCAACCTTATTATCATTACCCACAGACCGCCCCAGACCTGCTGTACAGACATTTGTAGGGGAACATTACAAATTTGCCTTACCACCAGAATTAAGCCAAAAACTGACAGAACTGAGTCGGCAAGAAGGGTGTACCCTATTTATGACCTTGTTAGCAGCTTATGATACCCTGCTTTATCGCTACACAGGACAATCAGATATTTTGGTAGGTTCACCCATTGCTAACCGAGATCGGGCTGAGATAGAAGGGTTAATCGGCTTTTTTGTCAATACTTTGGTGATGAGGACTAACCTAGAGGGTAATCCCAGTTTTAGTGAGTTGTTAACTCGTGTGCGGGAAATGTCCTTGGGTGCTTATGCTCATCAACACTTGCCCTTTGAAATGCTAGTGGAAGCATTGCAACCAGAACGGGATTTATCCCATAGTCCACTATTCCAAGTCATGTTTAACCTGCAAAATGCTCCTGAGTCTGAGTTGGAGTTAAATGGATTAACCGTTAGTTCAGTACCATTTAAAGGTGTAGCTTCTGCATTTGATATGACCTTATTTATGCAGAATACAACTAAAGGAATGATAGGATTATGGGAATACAATACTGATTTATTTGACCATAGTACCATTGAATCTATAACAAGTCATTTTATTACTTTGCTAGAAGCAGTAGTAAATAATCCCCAAGAGCGTATTGACCAGTTGCCCATATTAACAGCAGTTGAGCGACAAAAGTTACTGATGGAGTGGAATGATACTCAAGCTGATTATCCTGTAGGTAAATGTCTCCATCAATTATTTGCACAGCAGGTAGAACTAACACCGGATGCTGTAGCGGTGGTGTTTGATGATCAACAATTAACTTATCAACAGTTAAACACCCAAGCTAATCAATTAGCCCATTATTTACAATCTCTGGGTGTGGGTGCAGAAGTTTTGGTGGGAATTTATTTAGAGCGTTCCTTATCCATGACTGTGGCACTTTTAGCCATCCTCAAAGCTGGAGGCGGTTATGTTCCCCTAGATGTTGATTATCCCCAACAACGATTAACTTACATATCCCAAGATTCACAAATTTCTGTACTGATCACACAAGAAAGTTTACTCAATTCCTTGCCAGTGGAAGGGGTGAAAGTTATTGTCTTAGATCAAGAATGGGAAGTATTCAATTCTCACAGTCCAGAAAATCCGGTCAGTGAAGTAGTAGCGGAAAACTTGGCTTGTGTATTGTATACTTCTGGTTCTACTGGCAATCCCAAAGGTGTGATGTTAACTCATGGAGCTTTGGTAAATCATAGCAGTGCCATTAGTGAAGCATTTGGTTTGACGAGTAGCGACCGTGTTTTACAATTTGCGGCTTTTGGCTTTGATGTCGCACTAGAAGAAATATTCCCCACATGGTTTAAAGGCGGAACAGTAGTATTAAGACCAACAGAAATGTTTTCTTCCTTTGCCAATTTTGCCCAGTTTATAGAACAACAACAAATAACTGTTTTAACCCTGACTTCCGCTTATTGGCATGAATGGATGGTAGCAGTATCTCAATCATACTCCACCGTACCCCAAAGTTTACGGTTATTGACTGTAGGTGGAGATACTGTTTTACCAGAAACAGTGACAATGTGGCAGCAATTAGTAGGGGATAGAATAACTTGTTTAAATGCCTACGGTCCGACCGAAGCCTCGGTGACAGCGATAGTCTATGATGTGCGAAATTACCAACCAGAAAAAACTAATACAGTCCTCATCGGTCGTCCTGTAGATAATACAGAAATTTACATCCTGGATTCCAATTTACAACCAGTTCCCATAGGAGTTAAGGGTGAATTGTACATTGGTGGTGAGCGTTTAGCGCGGGGTTATCTCAACCGTCCAGAATTGACACACGAGAAATTTATTCTCAATCCGTTTAAAGATGGTAAATGGTTCGACTTCGCTCACCAACCATCCCATTACCTTTATAAAACAGGGGATTTAGCACGCTATTTACCCGATGGCAATATAGAATTTATTGGACGCATTGATGATGTAGTGAAAATCCGAGGTTTCCGTGTTGCACTGGGAGAAATTGAAAGTCTCTTAGTTCAGCATCCTGATGTGATTTGTCAGGTTGTGATGGCAAGAGAAGACCAACCAGGTCATAAACAGTTGGTTGCTTATGTTGTCTCTGATAATCCATCCTTAACCCAAAATGAATTACAAAGCTTCTTGAAACAAAAGCTGCCAAATTATATGATTCCCACAGCTTTTGTGATGATGGAGGGTTTACCAGTCACGACTAATGGTAAAATAGACCGTCGCGCCCTACCTGCACCCTCCCAAGAGATTAACCTGAGCAACTTTGTGTTACCCAATACTCCCACACAAAAACTGATCGCAGATATTTGGAGCAGTGTTTTAGGAACAACACAATTAGGCATTCACAACAACTTTTTTGACATGGGGGGTAATTCTTTACGCGCTATGCAAGTGATGTCTTTATTAACAGAAACCTTGCAAATAGATTTACCCCTACGTTATTTGTTTGAAAACCCGACAGTCGCAGAACTAGCAGCCGGTTTTGATAGTTTACTCACCAGCCAGACGAATACCATTACTACCTCTAAGCTAGATTTAAAAGCAGAAGCAGTTTTAGATGCCAGTATTCAAATCCGTAAAGACGTTATATATAACGTCTCTACAGATTACAACAACAAACCTCAAGGAATCTTTTTAACGGGAGTGACGGGTTTTCTGGGTAGTCATTTACTTTATGAACTCCTGCAACAAACTGAGGAACCGATTATTTATTGTTTGATTCGTGCTACAGATATTGAAGAGGCACGACAAAAGCTAGAAAATCAACTTCAATTGTACAAACTCTGGTCAGAAGTTGACAGAAAACGTATTATTCCTGTGGTTGGAAATTTAGGGAAAAAATATTTAGGTCTTTCCACATCAGAATTTCAACAGTTAGCAAGTCAGATAGATGTTATCTATCATTGTGGTGCTTGGATTAATGTTATTTATCCCTACTCTGTTTTAAAACCTGCTAATGTGTTGGGAACGCAAGAAATCATTCGGTTAGCCAGTGAAATCAAAGTTAAACCTTTACATTACATTTCAACTACATCTGTTTTATCAGCAGCTACTCCTAATGAAGCAGGATTAATTTTAGAATCGGATCTTCTTGATCAATATCAAGTGTTAGAAAATGGCTATGTTCAAAGTAAGTGGGTAGCAGAGAAATTAGTGATGCAAGCTCGTGATTTAGGTCTACCTGTAGCTATTTATCGAGCATCAAGGATTACAGGAAGTACCAAAACAGGTATTAGTAATACAGATGATTTATTTTGCAGGTTAGTCAAGGGTTGTTTAGAAACAAGAATATTTCCTGATGTGCAGATGGAGGATAATTTGACTCCTGTGGACTATGTGAGTAAGATAATTGTTAATCTGTCAGGACAAAAGGAATCTTTAGGAAAGGCATTTCACCTAGTTAATCCTGAATCTACTACAATCAAGGATTTATTTCACTTGATTCGCTCTTTAGGATACCCTGTACAGATGATTCCTGTAGAGCAATGGCATTCAGAGATTTCACTGGAGAGTCAAATGTCTGATCCTGGTAATTTAAGAGTTTTGTCTCATATTATTCCCAAAATGGCGCTAGAGAATAGTCGCGAACCAGAGATTGACTATCAAAATACTATCAATGGTCTAGGGAATACTGATATTATGTATCCTATATTAGACCAAAATTTATTGAGGACTTATATTTCCTACTTCATAAGTAGCGGTTTTATCAATGACCAGTTAGTAACAGAGCAAATGGCATTTGGTCATAAGACTAACTAACCGTACAATGTCATGAGTCTGATAACCTCAAATTAATGGATGAAGGTACACAGGGGATCAGGGTGAAGGTTTTTTCTTACCCTTTCCCCTTTCACCTTTAACCAAGAAATATTAAATTGCTGCTTATACGTCAACTCAAAATTACAATATTGTTAAAATATGCAAGCTCAAATTTCCCGCGATCAACCTTTAAGCAATAATTATTCAGCTTTTACTCAATTTTGGAAAAATTTCCAATCTATTACCGAACCTTACTGGTATCCAAGTACATCAGGGGGAAGAGCATTTTCAGACGTGATTCGTTCATGGGGAATGCTTATTCTCTTAATAATACTTATAATTGGACTTGTTAGTTTAAATGTAGTTAGTAATTTTCTTTATCGCTACATAGTTGATATTACTATTACAGGAAAAGATGTTTCTCAGTTTTTTAATGTTGTATTGACTTATGCTATAACCCTAGCATTTGTAACAGCATTGGTAGGGTTTTCTAAGTTTGTAAGAAAGCAAATGGTACTAGAGTGGTATCAATGGCTAAATGATCACATTCTGGCAAAATATTTACATGAAAGAGCATACTATAAAATCAATTTTAAATCTGATATTGATAATCCTGATCAACGCCTCTCTCAAGAAATTGAACCTGTTATAAGTAATGCTTTGACTTTTTCAACTACCTTACTAGAAAAAATACTGGAAATCATAGCTTATATTATAATTATTTGGTCAATTTCAAAGCAAGTTGCAATTATTTTAGTAATTTATACTCTTTTGGGTAATATAGTTGCTGTCTACTTGACTCAACAAATAAATAAAATTAATCAAGAGGAACTTCAATCTAAGGCTGATTATAACTATTGTTTAACTCATGTTAGAGTTCATGCTGAATCAATAGCTTTTTTCCGGGGAGAAAAACAAGAGTCAAATATCATTGGAAAAAGATTTCAGCAGTTAATCAAGATTTCTAAACGGAGGATTGGCTGGGAAAGAAATCAAGACTTTTTTAATAGAGGATATCAAGCTGTAATCGAGGTATTTCCATTTCTAATACTCGGACCTTTATATATTACAAATCGGCTAGATTTTGGAGAAATTAGCCAAGCTTCTTTATCGGCATATCTTTTTGCTAATGCTCTAGCAGAATTAATCAATGAATTTGGCAGTTCAGGTAGGTTTTCTGTTTATGTGGAACGGTTGTCTGAGTTTTCTTCTGCTTTGGAACAAGTCGCTAAACAACCAGAAAATGCGAGTACCATCAAAACAGTAGAAGATAATCATATCACCTTTGAGAATGTAACTTTACAAACTCCCAATTATGAGAGAGTAATTGTGGAAGATTTATCACTTTCTGTACAACCGGGAGAAGGTTTATTAATTGTTGGTCCAAGTGGTAGAGGTAAAAGTTCTTTATTGAGGGCGATCGCTGGTTTGTGGAATGCAGGAACAGGTCGTTTAGTGAGGCCTCCTTTAGAAGAAGTGTTGTTTTTACCTCAACGTCCTTACATTATTTTAGGAACTTTGCGAGAACAGTTGCTTTATCCGTATACAGAACGAATAGTCAGCGATCGCGCACTCAAAGAAGTTTTAAAACAAGTTAATCTGGATAGTTTATTAAGTCGAGTAGATGGTTTTGATACTGAAGTTCCCTGGGAAAATATATTATCTTTAGGAGAACAACAACGTTTAGCATTTGCCAGATTGTTAGTTACTCAACCTGCTTTCACTATCTTAGATGAAGCTACCAGTGCTTTAGACTTAAATAATGAAGGTACTTTATATCAACAATTGCAAGCAACAAAAACAACATTTATCAGTGTCGGACATCGGGAAAGCTTATTTGATTATCATCAATGGGTTTTAGAACTTTCTCAAGATTCTAGTTGGCAACTTTTAACTGTGCATGATTATCAACGTCAGAAATTACAATCATCTGCCATCATTCCTGATGAAAAAGATGAAATTACAATAGATAATTTTGCCAATAATAAATCTCCAAATCAACCAAAAATAGCAACACCAGAAATAGCAAACCAAGTAAACCAAGCAAGTCTTATTACCGGACTTTCTCATCAAGAAATGCAGAAATTAATAGATTATTCACTGGGGACTGTGAGAACTAAAGCTAGTAAAGGTCAAACTATTACAACTCAAGATGGTTCTACCTACAGCTATAATAAAGACCCCAATGTTTTGAAATGGGTGAAAGTTTAGGGTGAAACAATTTATATCAAGTCCGGGTAATTACTGACGATATAAGTTGTTGGTTTTTGGTTAATAATTGCCTTTTCCCAATTACCAATTACCCATTACCAATTACCAGCCCCAACAGATATGATAAGTATTCAACAGGACATGATATTACAATGTTTTTGTTTTTGAGTTGTAGATTTTTTGAGGATACTTATTTTCAAAATAGGTAATAGCAACTTCACCTAATGCTTTAACTGCGGCCGCTCCCATTGCGGGTTGAACCACTGATCCAATACCAGGAATCAACCCTGCTATAATACTGCCCATATTAAACAGAAATTGTCCCCCACCCATGCCTATAATTGCTGCGGCCATTGCTCCAGCACCACTAGCAGGTATCAAATTCACATCATAAATTTGAGCAATTCTAGTAACTACAACACCCTGTACACCAGCTAAACTGGTTTGAAAGGCGATCGCACCAAGAGGAGAAATTCCTCCCGCAACTCCTGCTGTTGCTCCTGCTCCCATCATTAACCAAAGTTCATCTCTAGCTTGATCACGACAATATTTAGTCATAAAATCGGCAATTTCATCAAAAATATTTCTTGGATCATTAGGTTTTCAAACCTTTTATTGATGATATTCAGAAATTTTTAAACAAAATCTATCCCAGGGTATTGGTGGAAAGCTATTAAATTCCACGTAAGTATTCAGTAATCAGTAATCAGCTATTTTCTAGACAAAGACTGAATTACAGCGATTTTCAGGTAAATGAACCACATTTTTTAATCTCACGCAAAGACGCAAAGGCGCAAAGGAAGATAACAAGAAGGATGTGGTACAAATACATGAAAACTGCTGTAATAAGTATGCTCCCGTTTTGTCAAATTACACCAGTGTTAATGAGAGCAATTTATCAATGGACAATTGATGGTTTTATTCTTTATTGCTGACTGCTGAATGCTTACAATGCCACTTGCTCTAGCTTTTTATCAATTATTTTTTTCTCTTGTGAGAAATCCGGGTTTAGCTGTATAATATTGAGAAAAGGTGATTGGTGATTGGTGACTGGTGACTGGTGATTGGGTAAAAATAACTAATAACTACTAAATAATGACTAATATCTAATATCTAATATCTAAAATGACACCGATTGAATTATTAATTTTAGCATTTGCAGGAATTGTAGCTGGGATTTTAGCAGGTTTTTTGGGAATTGGTGGAGGTACAGTTTTAGTACCTTTATTAATTAGCTTAGGAAACGAATCTATCCAAGCAGTAGCTACCAGTAGTTTATCAATTGTCATTACCGCATCTGCTGGAAGTATTCAGAATTGGCGCATGGGTTATCTGGATATCAACAATGTTTTAAGTATGGCTTTACCAGCCTTAATAACTGCTCAAATCGGTGTTTTATTAGCTAATTTATTTCCTGAATATTTGTTATTATTTACCTTTGGATTATTATTAATTTCCAATATTTATTTAGTTGATCTGAGAAAAAAAATAGTTGCTAGAAAAAAAATAGAAGAAGAAGGAAACCAAGCTCAGGAAGTTGTAGAAGAAAATAACGAAAATAACGAAACTAATGTTCATAAAATTCAAGAGTTTTGGCATAGAATTATCACAGGTGGTACTGGCGGTTTATTAGCAGGTTTATTTGGAGTTGGTGGGGGGATAATTATGGTTCCTCTGCAAATTGTCTTACTCAATGAAAATATTAAAAAAGCTATTCAAACGAGTTTAGGAGTCATAGTCATTACCGCTATTTCTGCAACTGCTGGCCATGCTTATTCAGGTAATGTTTTGTGGTTAACTGGCGCAATTTTAGGATTTGGTGGTTTATTAGGAGTACAATTTAGTACCCGGTTTTTACCAAAATTACCAGATAAAGTAGTGAGTTTAGCTTTTAGAAGTTTGTTGGCTATTTTATCTATTTATATATTTTGGAAAGCTTGGCAAAGTTATTAAGTTTGATGTAAGCATTAAGCCGTCAGCTATCAGCCTTCAAAGCTAAAATACACACAATGAACACAAATGCACAGAGTGTAAACCTGAAAAGCTTTTAGCACTGTCACCTGTCACTTGTTATACTTAAAACTACCAAAATTTCAGGAACAGAGAAAAATGTTACCCATTGCTACTACACTAATTATCGAATATGAAGAATAATTAAGAGAAAATAGTGTTAGCAAAAATATGATGATTTTGGCTCAAAGTTTAACAATTGATTGGGTTTTAGTAAATAACTGCGTCAAGTTCGCTCTTTGGGGTGTTTTCTCCCTCTTACTTGCGGAAATAATTAGAGATAGTTATCATGCTTTGTGTCATCAAGTTACTTGGCTGGCAAAATGGCATAATAAACATCATGCAGCTTACCGTCGAGATTTAACATTAGTTTCTCAACAAGCTTACTTAGATTCCCAGTTGTATCACGACATAGTTGAGTCAATTATACTGCTAGTTTTATTAATCACAGTTGCTTTAGTTTTCAGACAATGGGGTTTATGGTTGGGTGTTGCTTATGGTGGAACTTTTTTATATGGTGCATCTTTGCGATATTTCCAAGGTACAATAGACACAGATTACAATCATTTACCAGGACCGTTAGCAGCAACTCCTTCTGTGTGGTTTGTGAATAGAACATATCATTGGCGACATCATTTTGATGATGTAAATGCTTATTATAGTGGTGTATTTTCTCTGGTGGATAAAATATTAGGAACAGGACTTTCTTTAAAAGGTAAAACCGTTGCTTTAACTGGTGCTTCTGGTGCTTTAGGAAAAGCATTAACCGCAGAATTAATCAAGCATAAAGCCAAAGTTATTGCTTTAACAACTAACCCAGATAAAATAGAGGAACAAACTGGTTTAAAAGTGATGTTTTGGGAATTGGGAAATGAAGAAGAATTAAAAGCCAACTTGCAAAAAGTTGATATTTTAATTATCAATCATGGAGTGAATGTTTATGGCGATCGCACATCCACAGCAATTCACAATTCTTATCAAGTTAACACTTTTTCCGCTTTGCGGTTAATAGATATATTTTCTGTAACTGTCACCGGACCTGATGCTAAAGCGACTAAAGAAATTTGGGTTAATACATCAGAAGCAGAAGTTTCACCAGCTTTAAGTCCTTTATATGAAATCAGCAAAAGGGCGTTAGGTGATATCATTACCCTCAAACGTTTGGATGGAGTTTGTGTAATTAGAAAATTGATTTTAGGACCCTTCAAAAGTCAACTTAATCCATTCGGTGTGATGTCAGCAAATCAAGTTGCTAAGGGAATTTTGTTTTTAGCAAAACGGGATTTTAGAAATATTATTGTCACAGTCAACCCACTAACTTATTTACTATTCCCCATCAAAGAATTTAGTACATGGTTGTACTATCGTGTTTTTAGTCAGAAGTAATAAGTAGGGTTTGCTGAAAAAGTCTTTTCGTGGAGACAGGGAACAAGGAACAGGGAACAGTTTTTTCTCGTTCCCAGTCTCTGACTGGGAATGCAATTATAGAGTCTCCGAATCTAAATTTTACTACAAAAGGGACAGTCTTTAATCATTCATTCCCATCAAAATATTTCAATACAAGATCCCCTAATTCTTTTTTCATTTTGGTTATAAACGATGAATTAGTTTAATAAGTCGAGTATCTGAGTTTTATTAATTCCGATTCAATTACAATTCTTATAGTTGAAATTGGCTAAGTAACCAAGCACAAACTTCAGATTGACTGCTTTCACGACTACGACGTAAAGCTGTTTCTAAAACTGCAATTTTTAACCCAGGTAAAACCTGTGATTCTTGAATGCGTTGACTACCTTGGTTAATCATACTATAGGCTATCACTTGGGCGTTTTGTACATCTATTACCCAATATTCACTAACACCTAATTCTTCGTAAAGACTGCGCTTTGTTCCTAAGTCATCTAATAAAGATGTTTTAGCAATTTCAATGACTAAATCTGGTGCTGGATAGTGATCTAAATTAACAATTCCTGTACCTGTGGGGATAGTTTGGGCGCGTTCTTGGAGATAATAAGCTACATCAGGTTGACAGTCTTGAATACCTTGTTTACGAAAAGTTGTGGTATCTAAACCTGTAGCTAAAATTCCTTTAATAGTGGCAAATAAAGTGACAGCAAAAATAATTATTACATGATCTTTTCCATGATCAAAACTAACTGGTGGCATTTCTAGCCTCATGTATCCTTTATAATAGTAACTTTTTCCCGGTTTATTAAGTAAGTTGGTGGTTATTTGTTCATACTCATTCCAAGAAGTATAAACCCATGTATCTGTAGGTATTTGAGTTTGTAAATTACTCATTTTCTCAGTCTCCTGAGTACATAAATATTTGTAATATCCCTAACTTTTTAGATGTATTAATCATTTCTAGGACTTACGCAAGATGTGACTGAAAGCCTTATTCTTGCGTAGGGGTAATTCATGAATTACCCCTACTTTCGTTCCCTTTTGCGTAAGTCCTGATTTCTAGAAACGATGAAAATAGAAGTCGGGGATCTGAATAAAATGTTGGGTTTCCTTGCGTCAACCCAACCGATCGCTTGACATTCAAGACAGTCGCTACTAATTAGAATTTACCTGCAAATACTCTTTCTGCTGGTCCTGTCATATATATTTTATTGTCTACTTCGGACCATTCAATTTCTAACTCTCCTCCTGGTAGTTCTATTATGGCTGTGCGATCGCATTTATCATTTAATACTCCTGCAACCAAAGACGCACAAGCACCAGTACCACAAGCTAAGGTAATTCCCGCGCCTCTTTCCCATACCCGCATTTTTAAATAATTACGGTTGACAATTTCAATAAATTCTGTATTTGTTCTTTGGGGGAAAACGGAATGATGTTCAAATTTGGGACCAATGCTTTCTAAGGGAATAGCTGCTACATCATTTACAAAGGTGATACAGTGAGGGTTTCCCATACTCACACAGGTAACATTCCAAGTATGATCCGCAACTTCTAAAGGTACATTAATTACTTTACTGTCCGTAGGTGCAAGGGTGGTAGGAATTTCCTGTGCTAATAATCGGGGTTGACCCATGTCTACTTTAACTTGTCCATCATCTGTAAGTTGAGGTGTAATTGTACCAGCTAAAGTATGAATGGTGTAGAAGTCTTTGGTGCGGGATACACCTTCCAACTCAGTCAGGAAAACCGCTAAACAGCGAATACCATTACCGCACATTTCCGGTTCTGAACCATCAGAGTTAAAAATTCTCATGGTGTAATCAGTGCCATTTTGCCCAGGAAGTGCGAAAATAACACCATCAGCACCGATACCAAAATGGCGATCGCATAATTTGACAGCTTTTTCTGGTGTAATGACCGGTGTTAACGAGGAACGATTATCAATCAAAATGAAATCATTACCTAAACCATGATACTTAGTAAATTCTATTGCCATTTTCCCCTAGATGAATTATCAAAGATAAGTTACTACTAATTTAAACATTTAAAATTGGTAACGGGTAATGGGTAATTGGTAATTGGTAATTGGTAATTGGTAATTGGTAATTGGTAATTGGTAATTGGTAATTGGTAATTGGTAATTGGGAAGAATGAATATTAATTACCCAGTCACTAGTCCCCAGTCCCCAGTCACCAGTCCCCAGTCCCCAGTCACCAGTCCCCAGTCACCAGTCCCCAGTCACCAGTCCCCAGTCACCAGTCCCCAGTCACCAGTCCCCAGTCACCTATTCCCTATTCCCTCATAAAAAATGCCAGCAACAGAATTTGACACTACCCTACTTAGCATTAGACAATTACAAAATTGGATCAAGCAAAAAGCCACCGTTGAATTTAAACTGATGACTGGTGATGTCATCGTCGGTAAGGTTTTTTGGCAAGATATCAATTGTGTATCTATTGTAGATGCTAACAACGAGCAAATAAGCGTTTGGAAAATGGCGATCGCTTATATGAAAGTTCGCAGTGATGCAGTTGTAGAAAGAGATTTAAGTAAGTCGGCACAAAAAAAACAAGTTATATAACAAAATTTAAAATGCCTAAAAACCTCTTCCCTCCTGCCTTCTGCCTCCTGCCTTGCGACAACGATAAATTTCAACGCCTATCTACTTAGTTCCCAGAGAAGCTAGAGTTGAAGTTGCCAAGATCGATTCATAAGGTTAGGCGAACAACTTGATCATTGCAACTCTGTGATAGTTTCTACCTCTTCATTGCAACTCTGTGATAGTTTCTACCTCTTCATTTTTAACACTGGGAATTGCTAAGGGTAGTTCACAAGCAGCAGTACAAAATTGTTGCAGCTGATTGAGTCTGGAAAAGCTACCGCACAGCAGCACTTGATCGCCTGTTTTCAATTCGATGTTGCCATGAGGAAAGCGGATAAACTTGCCATCTCGCCGAATTGCTTGCACTTTGACTCCATACTGTTGATCAGAGGTAAAATCTGCCAAATTTTTACCCAAAAAAGTACAGTTAGCTTGAACTGTCACCCACTGACAAGCGTTAGTTTCTCCGGGAACAGCTGCATTACCCTTAGCAAATTCTGCCAAAGCTGCTAATTCTTTACTTGCACCTACAACTAATAGGCGATCGCCAGTTTCTAACCTCACCTGACCATTAGGATAATCAATTTCTGTCCCATCAGCACGACGAATAGCCATTAAACTCACCCCGATCAGATAGCGCATATCCGCTTCTTCTAAAGTCATCCCAATTAAAGGTGACTCATCAGGTAAATCATACCAACGTCGGTTTAAATCACGGGTAACTTGCTGTAAATGTTGGGAAACTTCCGCAGCAGAACGTTCAGGACGCAAATCTAAATAATGATCCTTACGAATATCCTGCATTTTCCGTTGTACCACCTCTGGCAATAATCCCGCATCGGTAAGTAAATAGGTGGCCATTTCCAGACTCGCTTCAAATTCTGGTTGTACAACTTCCTTAGCACCCAGTTGATAAAGCACTTCAATATTTTTATCTTGGGTAGCACGGACCACTAAATCTAATTCTGGGGATATCTCCAAAGCCCGTTTCAAGCATAGACGAATACTAGCAGGATCAGGAAGAGCGATCGCCATCCCTTGAGCATGATTTACCCCAGCAGTTTCCAACACATGAAAACTCACTGCATTACCATATACATAAGGTATACCCGCTTCCCGTAACTGTTGAATCCTACTTTCAGACTGATCAATAACGACTACAGGCAAATCATGTAACTGCAATAACCGTACCAAATTTTTACCAATGCGACCATAACCACAAACCACTATATGATCTTTCCGGGGTAAGTCTTCCGCAAAATCTCGCGCTTGTTCTTCCACCAAATAAGGTTTTAACCAAGGCATGGACTCCGCAAAATTAAATAACAATGGTACTAAACGCAACACAAAGGGAGTCAACATTAAAGTAACCGCAGTCGTTCCCAAAGTTAATAAATATATTCTCCGGGAAACCAACCCCAAAGCCTGACCTTCACTAGCTAAAACAAAGGAAAATTCCCCAATTTGCGCTAAACCCAACCCTGCAATTAAAGCTGTTTTTAACGGATAGCGGAATAATTTAACCAAAGGTGTGATGATCAGGAACTTACCCAAAAACACCAAAACCACCAAACCCAATATCACATCTAGGTTTTGCCACAAAAACACCGGATCAATCAACATTCCGATCGCAGCAAAAAACAAACTCGCAAAGATATCCCGCAACGGTTCAACAATGGTTAAAGTTTCATCAGCGTATTCCACTTCAGAAATCATCAAACCCGCTACAAACGCCCCCATTTCAATAGAAAGACCCAAATATTCAGTTAGCAGGGCAATACATAAACATAACGTGACAACACCCAGCAAAAATAATTCTCTGCTTTCTGTGCGGGCTAATAATCGCAACAACGGCGGAATTAACCAAATACCAGCAACCACCGCACCCGCAGCAAATAAACCAATGCGTACCAAAGCTGTAAAGACTGCTAAACCAATCGCTTCCCCTGGTTCATGGAGTGCGGGTAATACAGCCAGCATCAATCCCAATGCTAAGTCCTGAACAACGAGAATACCCAGCATGACCTGGCCGTGGGGGGTTTCTGTCTCGTTGCGTTCCATCAAACATTTGAGAACTACCGCAGTAGAAGACAGGGAGAGAATTGATCCTAAAAATACACCTTTAGCTGGTAATGTTCCCCAAGTACCTGTAACACCACAAACTAATACAGTGATAAGAATAGTGAGAAGAATTTGTAATCCTCCACCGCCCAAAGCTATAGCTTTAACCTTTTTCAGTTCTGCTAGGGAAAATTCAACTCCTAAAGCAAAGAGTAAAAAAGCTACACCAAATTGCGCCAAGGTTTCAACTTGGACAACTTCTTTAATTAATCCCAGTCCTGCTGGTCCAACTATCATCCCCCCGATGAGATATCCCAGCAAAACGGGTTGTTTTAACAATGCGGCCAGTAGTCCACCACAAGCAGCGACAGCGAACACCGAAACCAAATCAACAATTAACCGAAAGTCCTCTTGCACCAGCTTTAATAAGAAATATAAAGTTTATTAATTTTAGTCTACAGAGTTTTTACTTTTTGGGGAAAGGGTGGAAGGGGAGGAATTTTTGTTTAGGCTCACGCAGAGTCGCAGAGTCGCAGAAAGTTGATAAGAGCTTTAGTTTATTTATGAGAAAGGGGAAAAAGTTTTGCTGCTTGTTTATTGAGAATGGAGAAGGTTTATTCTCAATAATCTTGAGAATGATATAATCAGATATTGATAACAATTAAAGAAGACGGTGTACCAATAGGTTCTCAAAATCACGGTCAACCTCAGTAATCTCCGCTTGACGAGTACCATTGTCACCATGAGTTAAACATACCTTTAAATAACTATCTGGTAGATATGGCATTCTTTCCGCCCATTCAATAGCCACAATACCAGGTGTTACTTCTATACCTTCCCAATAGCTTTCTAAATTTAAGCCTGTCACCTCTTGAGGTTCTAAACGATACAAATCTAAGTGATAAAGAGGGATGCGTCCTTCTGTGTATTCATTAATCAGGGTAAAAGTAGGACTAACAATAGATTCAGTGATACCTAAACCCTGACCAATACCTTGAACTAAGGTAGTTTTACCCGCACCCAAGTCACCTTCTAATAAAATCACACTACCAGCAGTTAGGTTTTTCCCCAAATTAATACCTAGTTGCTGTGTGGCTTTTGTATCAGGAAGAAAGATTGTAGTCATTGGTAATTGGTAATTGGTAATTGGTAATTGGTAATGGGGAAAAATAAAATTGATTACCCAGTACCCAGTCCCCAGTCCCCATTACTTCCCATGTTGCGCTCCACTGTACCATTTCAATAACACCTTAGCTAGTTTTCGGGGATCGTGGCGGACAAAACCAGTTTCATCTTCGTGTAAAACGTTAGCGGGGACTAAGCGCCGTCCTAACTGAGTAACTGCTTCTCTGTCTAGGAAAACGGGATGGGAATTTTGTTGGGCGTAACGGATTAATGCTTGGGCTGATGGGGTTTTGCGATGTACGAGTACAGCATCAAAAAGTTTTCTGTCACCAGCAGCTTTATCAATGGCTTGGATATGTTCAGCAACGGTATAGCCCTCTGTTTCTCCCGGTTGGGTCATAATATTGCAAATATAAATGCGGGGAATTTTTATAGCCGCGATCGCATCGGCTATTTCTGGTACTAATAAATTGGGAATTAAGCTAGTATACAAACTACCAGGACCAATAATAATGTAATCAGCATCTTTAATTGCCTTAATTGCTGCGGGTAAAGCGGGAGGATTTTCGGGAATACAGCCAATTTTAATGATTTTTCCGCCGGCTTTGGGAATACTAGACTCACCTTCAATTCTGCGCCCATCTGCCATTTCTGCCCACAGACGTACATCACTAAGAGTTGCTGGTAAAACTTGTCCCCTCACAGCTAACACCTTGGAACTAGCAGCAACAGCCCTTTCTAAGTCCCCAGTAATATCAGTCATGGCAGTTAAAAACAAGTTACCAAAACTGTGACCTGTTAAACCATCCCCAGCGCGAAAACGATATTGGAATAATTCAGTTAATAACTTTTCTTCATCTGCTAATGCAGCTAAACAATTGCGAATATCCCCAGGAGGTAAAACGCCAAATTCCTGCCGCAACCTGCCAGAAGAACCACCATCATCAGCGACTGTGACAATAGCAGTAATATTAGCACTATAGGTTTTTAAGCCCCGGAGTAAAGTAGAAAGTCCAGTACCGCCACCAATAACTACAATTTTTGGACCCCGGTATAAACGACGATGTGCCAATAGAACATCTATCAGTTCTTCTTCATCACCTTGAGGTCTTAAAACCTCTGTAATTGAACCTACAGTACGGGATTGTCCCCACAATAACAACAGCACACCCAGCAGCAACACCAAAGGTCCGCTGACATAGTTGGGTAAGATGTTGGTGAGGAAACCCAACAAACCTTTAAGAAATTCCAATGTCCAAAAAATTGGGGTTAGCTTAATCCAAATAGCTAACCCCAAACTTGCCAATAAGAAACCTCCTACACTGACTAGAAACCAGCGTTTTACTGATATTCCAGGGGATAACCACTTAAACCACTGGTTAACGCGGTGGGAAGTGCGGCTGTGTGACTGAAGTTGTATGGCGTTGAGGGCTTGTTTAAGAAAACCGATTGACATACCTAATAGGGAACTGTGGTAGAAACAATATTTAAAAGCAAATGTACACTAACAGGGACTGGGGACTGGTGACTGGGGACTGGTGACTGGGGAAAAATATTTACCTCCTGCCTTCTGCCTTCTGCCTTCTGCCTTCTGCCTCCTGACTCCTGACTCCTGACTCCTGACTCCTGACTCCTGACTCCTGACTCCTGACTTCTGCCTCCTGAAAGTGCTTATTTCTTCATGATTGGCGATCGCTAACCGGAAAGTGCAGATTAAGTATAGTAGGAGTCGGGTGTTAGAAATCGAGAATCATAGTTAATTTGATGGAAATTTAGAGAAAATTAGCCAAAATTTTATGGAAAAACGAATTTTAGGATTAGATCCAGGTTTAGCTATTGTGGGATTTGGTGCAATTACGTTACAGCAAACTCAAGGTAAAGTACAAGACTTTTCTGTAAAGATGCTAGATTTTGGTGTAATTCGCACGTCTTCAGATATGGAAATGAGTCAGCGACTAGCTACTTTATTTGATGATTTAAACACCCTAATGGACGATTTACAACCGGATTTAGTGGCAATTGAAAAATTATTCTTCTATCGTATGGCCAACACTATTTTAGTGGCACAGGCTAGGGGTGTATTAATGTTGGTTTTGGGGCAGCGCAAACTTCCTTATGTAGAGTTTGCCCCTCCGCAAATTAAGCAAGCGTTAACAAATTATGGTAAAGCAGATAAGGAAGAAGTCCAGGAAGCGGTGATGCGGGAGTTAGATTTAGAGGAAATGCCTAAGCCTGATGATGCAGCAGATGCTTTGGCGGTGGCTTTGACTGCTGCGTTTCAGTTGTAATCATTTCCGTTTGACTAAGTTTGATTAATGAGTATATCTGTTAGGACAGGGAATAGGGAACAGGGAACAGGGGAAGGAAAAAAATTCTTTTCAGTAATTAGCTGAAGATGATATCAATGGCGATAAAATTTACATTGATTGATATAGCTGTAGCCAGGGTAATTAGAACACTATCAATGATGGAAACCTAGAAATAACAAGGATTTCACTAAGGATTTCACTATTGCCTTTTGCCTTTTGCCTCTTGCCTGCTGCTATAAAGAGTGATAACCATAGATAAAAGTACATGAATTACTGGCTATTTCAAGGCAACCCCAAATATTACAAAGTTGTAGAAGCTATTCAAGGCTTTGAGCAAATGCCCTGGTTAGTGACTCGCTACGCTAAAGATATCGCTATCGGTGATGGTGTGATCATTTGGGTATCTGGCACACAAGCGGGAATTTATGCCATAGCAGAAATAACTGAATCTGCCAAATTTATCACCGAAATACCAGATAAAAAATATTGGTCTGATTCTACCCTTGCTTTGGGTAAGCAACAAGCAATAATTCGCTTTACAAATAAACTCATAGAACGCCCTTTATTAAAAACCAGTTTACAACAAGATCCTATTCTTAAAAGTTTGCTGGTAATTCGCGCTCCTAATTCCACTAATTTTAAAGTCACTTCCGAAGAATGGTTAAGAGTACAGGAATTAATTTAATAATTCAGGATTCAGTAGGGGCAACCCCCTGTGGTTGCCCTCTTGAGTCAGGAGTCAGAATATTGGTATGAATTATCAAGTGAAAAACCCAAAATTACCCACCCAAGCACTAGCCGCTAAAATCTTCCACTCTATTAATATCATTAGTTTATTTTTAATGATTACCAGTGGATTACAAATTTACAACGCTAACCCCGTTTTTGGTGGCCGTGCAGGTTTACATATTCCCCCCATTTTTACTTTAGGTGCTTGGTTAGCAGGAGGTAGACACTGGCATTTTGCAGCTATGTGGCTTTTTTCACTCAATCTTTTATTTTATGGAATTTACATTTTAATTACCCGACGTTGGCAACATAGATTTGTCGGCAGTAATGACATCAAAGCATTACAAAAAACGCAAAATATTAAGCGTTTAACTTATGCTTGGCATCGGATTATTTACACATCTATTATTCCTGTATTGTTGTTAGCAATATTAACAGGAATCGGAATGTACAAACCTGCTCAATTTCCCTGGATAGTTGATATGTTTGGAGATTGGCAAGCATTAAGAATCGTACATTTTGCTTCTGTGCCATTGGTGGTAATATTTGTAATTATTCATTGGCGATTAGGACAGAAAGCGGGAGGAGATAAACTAATAGAATCGATGTTTTGGTAATTTTGGAATTAATAATTTAACGCAGATAAACGCAGATAAACACGGGAGCATCCCAATTTTGATTTTGAAAAAATAACCCCAGCAACATTAAAAAATCTCTTAAAATCTCTTACCTTTGTGTCCTTTGCGCCCTTTGCGGTTCAATCATATCAGAACCTTGGAGCGTTTTATTTCGTTAGTTCAACATAAATTTACACATTTGGGATACTCCCGATGAACACAGATAGTTTTTTAATTAGGGGAAGTTATTAAATCATGAATCATACTCATAAAAAACACCTAATTCATATAGTGAAACCTCGATTTAACCGCCGTAAGTTTTTACAAATATCTGGAATTTCCAGCATAGGTGGTTTACTTAGTGGTTGTGGTACACCAGCATTAGAAGACTTGGTAGGTAAACTTTCAGAACCCTTAAATCAAAAAGTTGAAGAATTGATATTTCAACCTCAAAAACTTGTACCAGAATTTACTGCTAGTGAAATTCAACCAGCAGCTTTAATCATTAATAGTTTTCGTGGTACACCAATTATTGATGTTGATAAATTCCGGTTAATTATTGATGGTGAAGTAAATAATCCCCTGAGTTTAAGTATGGCAGAAATTCAAGCTTTACCATTAACTTCTATGATTATTCGTCATGTATGTGTTGAAGGTTGGGCAGCAATTGTACAATGGGGAGGTATTCGTTTACGTGATTTAATCGCTTTAGCTCAACCCCAAGAAAATGTGAATTATGCTTATTTTAAATCAGCAGATGGTTATTATGAAAGTTGGGATTTACCTTCTGTCACCCATCCCCAAACTTTGTTAGCATATCAAAAAAATGGGGAAAAGTTGCCTATTGAAAATGGCGCACCTTTGCGTTTAGCTTCTCCTATTAAATTAGGTTATAAACAAAGTAAATGGGTGACAAGAGTGACTTTAACTAGCCAGTTATCAGCTTTTAAAGGTTATTGGGAAGATCAGGGTTATGAATGGTTTGCGGGATTGTGAACACATATTAAGATTATTGACACTCTCCTGCCTGAAGCCACGGAGATTCTTGGTTCAATGAGTCCACTTAGATTAGATCCCTTGCGGTGTCTAACAAGCGGGGTGGTTCTCTCCCCAAGCGTTAACTTAGGGAATGCCCTTCCCTAGTTGGATTACTCCAAATTTTGTTTGAGTTTAAATTCTGTGTCGTGTTTCGACTACTTCGACTTACTTCGACTTACTTCGACTTACTTCGACTGCGCCCTTCGACACCGCCCTTCGACACCGCTCAGGACAGGCTCAGGACAGGCTCAGGACAG
>NZ_JACJPT010000088.1:0-21407 GCF_014696195.1 Sphaerospermopsis sp. FACHB-1094
TCACCAGTCACCAGTCACCAGTCACCAGTCACCAGTCCCCAGTCCCCAGTCCCCAGTCCCCAGTCCCCAGTCCCCAAAAAAATCTTGCCCGGAAAAACTGATGACAATAGCGGATCAGGTTGGATAATTTGTTAAAATTACGCATCCATTTTGGGAGTCTGGTTAATGACAACAATTTTAGAAGCAAGTAGTATATATTTACTATCATCCCAACTATCATCCCATTTGCTGGCCGTAGCAGAAAATACAAAACAAGTTACCCCGGAATGGTTGCAAGCTTTTATTTTAGGTATTGTGCAAGGTATTACAGAGTTTTTACCGATTAGTAGTACAGCACATTTGTTAATAGTCACCAAAGTATTTGCTTGGAAAGAACTAGGTGCTAAAGATTTTGTGGATGCGATTCAATTTGGTAGTGTGATAGCGATATTATTATATTTTTGGTCACAAATTTCTAGTATTGTTACAGGTGCAATTGCCGCATTTCAAGATCAAGATTGGCAACGAGAAGAATGGAAAATATTGGTGGGTATTGCTGTAGGAACAATGCCGGCATTAATTTTGGGTTTTCTGTTAAAAGATGTTTTACCTGAAAGTGCATTAGTCATTGCTATAATGTCAGTGATCATGTCGATTTTATTGGGTTTGGCAGAAAAGGTTGGAACTCGCAAGCGTGGTTTTGATTCCTTACAAATTCGGGATGGTATTTTGGTAGGATTAGGACAAACTCTAGCTTTAATTCCTGGGGTTTCTCGTTCTGGTTCAACCTTAACTACAGCCTTATTTTTAGGATTAGAACGTGATACAGCAGCAAAGTTTTCATTTTTATTAGGGTTTCCTACTTTGACGATAGCTACCTTATATAAAAGTTTGAAAATTTTTCAGTTGTTTCAGGAAGGGCAATTACCAGATAATATAGTTTTATTATTAGTTATAGGGATTGTTTCCACCTTTATTTTTTCTTATTTATCAATTGCATTTTTGATTAGGTACTTACAAACAAAAAATACATTTGTGTTTGTTTGGTATAGATTAGCTTTTGGTTGTGCTATTTTATTAGCGATCGCCAACGGTTGGCAAGGATAAAATAAGCAGGGGGAAATTATTTGTATTTTCCCAATCACCAATCACCAATTACCAATCACCAATCACCAATTACCAATCACCAATTACCAATTACCAATTACCAATTACCTAATATATGTCTACCATTCAACCTGCAAAAATTACCAAGGTGCTACCCGAATCCATCGCTGCTGAAATTGGTTTTGAAGTTGGTGATGCGATAGTTGCCATTAATGGTACAAAACCACGTGATTTAATTGATTATCAGTTTTTGTGTGCAGATGAATTTTTAGAACTTGAAGTATTAGATACTCGCGGTAAAACTCATCAAATTGAAATTGAAAAAGATTATGATGAAGACTTAGGGTTAGAATTTGCAACGGCTTTATTTGATAATTTAATTCAATGTAATAACCGTTGTCCATTTTGCTTTATTGATCAACAACCACCTGGTAAACGTTCCAGCTTATATTTAAAAGATGACGATTATCGGTTGAGTTTTTTATATGGTTCTTATTTAACCTTAACAAATTTACCAGAAAAAGAATGGCAACGCATTGAACAAATGCGGTTATCTCCCTTATATGTTTCTGTTCATGCGACAGAACCAGAAGTGAGAACTAGACTATTAAAAAATCCCCGTGCTGGGCAGATTATACAACAACTTAAATGGTTTCAAGAAAGACGGTTACAAATTCATGCTCAAGTAGTAGTTTGTCCAGGAATAAATGATGGTGAACATCTAGAAAAAACATTAAGAGATTTGACATCATTTCATACAGGAGAAATACCAGCAGTAGCATCAGTAGCAGTTGTTCCTGTTGGTTTAACGCGATTTCGTCCTCAAGAAGATGAACTCGTACCTGTAACAAGAGAAAAAGCCAAAGAAGTAATTTCTCAAGTGAAATTACTGTGCCAAGAATTTAAACAAAAATATGGTTCTAATGTAGCTTGGTTAGCGGATGAATGGTTTTTAATTGCTGGTGCAGAATTACCAAGTGAAGCGGAATATGAAGAATATCCACAACTAGATAATGGTGTGGGTTCTATTCGCTTATTTATTAAACAATTTGCCCATGCAGCTAACGAATTATTACCAGCAAAAATCTTTCCTGCAAAAAAATTAACTTGGGTGGTAGGTAATGCAGTGGAAACGGCATTTAAACCACTGGTTAAACAGTTAAATAATGTAGAAGGTTTGGATGTAAAAATGCGTGCTTTATATAGTGATTATTGGGGGCAAAATATCAGTGTTACCGGATTATTAACCGGACATGATTTACTGTATCATTTAAAAGGGCAAGATTTAGGAGATGGTATTTTATTACCTAGTGTCATGCTCAAACATGGTGAGTTAATATTTTTAGATGATATGACAGTAGAAGAAGTATCGCGTCAGTTGAATATCAGTATATTCCCAGTTGCGGGAGTTGAGGAATTAATCAATACTTGTTGTCAGTAGACAGTTATCAGTTATCAGTTATCAGTTGTCAGTAGTACATCACCAATCGTTCGTTTTCAGACTCAATTTAAAATTTGGATGGGTACAGCAGCAAAGGAAAATCACTATCGAGTTAAAGTATGGGAAAATCAGTTGTTAACTATAGAAAGGTTATTGCGGTACGGTGAGAGGAAAGTAATCAATTCTAACTCAGGGTTAACAGTTCGTTAGGTTATTTATGTTAATCCTGCGGATATTATCAGTAATTGAATTTAATCAATCAGATTTAAGCTCTAAAATTATTAACTTGATATAAATTAATAATTTAGAGCCAGTTTGTCTAGAGATTGAAGTTACTGAAAGCATGATTATGCAAAATGTAAATTGTGCGATCGCCATTATAAATCCATTACTTGTCAGCACTATAATTTGAACAATTTGTGTTCTCTAATAAAACTTTATCTATCTAGAAAATATCGATATTTAATATAAATTTAATGGTGATTTTTAGGTAAATGAACTACATTCTCATAAGCTGTTACACAGCTAAATTGTATAGGTATAACAATTAAACCAGGTAGTAAATCAGTTATGAGTCAGCATGAGAATGAGATGAAGTCCAATATTAAAAAATGTTCTTCCCATTCAGGGGAACGTTACTGGGGTCATGTAGAAGTCATAGAAGAGGGGGAAAATTATCGAATTAGTCGGGTGGAAATTAAACCTAGACACGGTATTAAACCACAAATCCATTATCATCGTCATGAACATTGGGTTGTAGTTTCTGGTGTGGCCAAAGTAACTTGTGGTGTTGAGGAAATATTGTTAAATAGTAACCAGTCAACTTATGTACCTGCTGCAACTTTGCATAAGGTAGAAAATCCTGGTTCTATTCCTTTAGTAATTCTAGAAATTCAAAATGGTGAATATTTAGGGGAAGATGATATAGAACGTCCTGAAGAATAGGTGATTGGTGATTGTTGACTGGGAAGAGTTTTGATCATTATGTATGAATTATGAGGTGAGGATAATTGATAGAGAAAAATGTTAAATTGCCTAATTCTTGGCAATCAATTTTAGCAGAGGAATTAGAGAAACCTTATTTTAATAAACTGCAAGAGTTTTTAAGTGAGGAAAGACAATCTTATAATATTTATCCACCAGAAGAAGATGTTTTTTCAGCTTTTGAATTAACGTCTTATGAAGAGGTAAATGTTTTGTTATTGGGACAAGATCCTTACCATGATGAAAACCAAGCTCATGGTTTATGTTTTTCTGTGAAACCGGGGATTAAACCACCACCATCACTGATGAATATTTATAAAGAATTGAAAGCGGATGTGGGGTGTGATATTCCCAATCATGGTTATTTGGTGAATTGGGCTAAACAGGGTATATTGATGTTAAATGCGGTGTTAACTGTGAGGGCGCACACACCAAATTCCCATAAAAATCAAGGGTGGGAAATTTTCACTGATGCAGTGATTCAAAAGGTTAATGAAAAATCCGATCCGGTGGTGTTTGTGTTGTGGGGTGGTTATGCACAAAAGAAGCTGAAATTAATTGATACTAGCCGACATTTAGTAATTAAATCTGCTCATCCTTCACCCCTTTCTGCACGTAATGGTTTTTTTGGTAGTAAACCTTTTTCAGCTATTAATTCAGCTTTAAGTGGTTGGGGTAAACCTGAGATTGATTGGGAGTTGCCGATTTTGGATTTTGGATTTTAGATTTTGGATTGTTTTTCTGAACTCCAATCTAAAATTGTCAATTATCAATTGTCAATTGTCAATTACCTAAAACCATCCTTCTTGTTCTAGGGTTTCAATTAATTGCAAACCACGGGGATCACCAACTCCCAGCAGTGAAGCTTTGGCATCTTCTCTGACACCCAAATCTTTATCTTCAGCAAAGGCTTGAATTAATGCGTCTATAGCTGTAGCATAGACTACATTAGAAGGTAATTCTTTACACAGTTGACCGATTGCCCAAGCGCAGTTACTACGGATGGCGGGTATGGGGTCTTGAACAAGGGCTTCAATTAAGGGAGGTATTGCGCCAATAACTACTTCATAACCCAGAGTTGCCATTTGGGCGAGGGCGCTGGCAGACCAGAGACGGACGGCGGAAATGTCGGTTTTGAGGGCATCTATGAGGGGGTTTAAGGAACGGCGATCGCGGCAGTTGCCTAAAGCCCAAACTACACCTTTTCTGACATAGCCATTAAAATCGCAGTTAAGTTGATTAATTAAGGGTTCAACAGCATCAGGGCTGGGGTTACGTCCCAAGGCATAGGAGGCGCTGACTCTGACCAAAGGACAAGAATCGGTTAATAAGCGAATTAAATGGGGTATAGCTCGTTCATCTTGAATATCACAAAATGCACGGGCGGCTAACATTCGTTGCTGGGATTGAGGATCTTCCAAGAGTGCTAACATTGCCTCTGGATCAGGTTTAACTATTTCTGATTCAGGGGTAATAGGTTCTATTTTGTCTAGGGGGCTTTCTAAATCAGCTTCGTTATCAAGTAGGTTTATATCGTCTTCGTCGTACATAATATTTTTTAAAAAGTAATTATATAGGAGGCAGGAGGCAGAAGGCAGGAGGCAGAAGGCGGGATGCAGGAGGCAGGAGGCAGGAGGCAGAAGGCAGAAGGCAGAAGGCAGGAGGCAGGAGGCAGAAGGCAGGAGGCAGGAGGTAAATATTTCTTCCCAGTCACCAGTCCCCAGTCACCAGTCACCAGTCCCCAGTCCCCAGTCCCCAGTCCCCAATCACCTAATGAATTTTATCATCCAGAGGGATTGAGTTTGATAACCAAGATTTTGATAAAGGTTGAGGGCGGGGGTGTTAGAGGTAAATACTTGGAGTCCGATTTGGCGATCGCCCCTTTGTTTTGCCCAGTTTTCTATATGCTGCATTAATGCCTTAGCTATCCCCCGACGACGATGGGAAGGGACAACATAAAGCAAGAATATGTGAGCATGGCGATCGCCTGTAACTTGGTCTATGGCGTTACCTGCCCAAAGACAGGCTATGGGAACTGGGGACTGGGGACTGGTGACTGGGGACTGGTGACTGGTGACTGGGGACTGGGGACTGGGGACTGGGGACTGGTGACTGGTGACTGGGAAGAAATATTTACCTCCTGCCTCCTGCCTCCTGCCTCCTGCCTCCTGCCTCCTGCCTTCTGTTCCCTGTTCCCTGTTCCCTGTTCCCTGAGTTTCATATACCCACCACAAAGGGGTATCAGTGGAGAAATATTGTTCCACTGTACAGGCGAGGTGAGAAAAATCTTGAGTAGGAAATAGTTCTTGGTAAGTACGCTGGATAAACTTAACCAATAGTGCTTTGTCTAAGGTAGAACCTCGGCGAATAGAATAGCCGTCCAAAGGAAAGTCAAAATTGGGCATGGGGCGATTCAATTTTGGATTTTGGATTTTGGATTTTGGATTGTTTTGAGTATCTCCAATCTAAAATCTAAAATCTCAAGTTTTCTTTACTGTCACCAGTCACCAGTCACCTGTTCCCTTGTTTACAAATTACTAACTATCACTCCAATGGGTGCGGGTGCGGCCATGTCGGAGGGTAGGAAAATCCGGGCGCTGACTGCGACTAGGGCAATCAAAAATACTAGAACTACGAGTAGGGGGGCGATGTATTGACGAAAAAAAGCCATATTCGGGATTGTAAATAATGAGGTAACTGGTGGAAAACCAGTTAATGTAAATTTTTCTTAATTTATTTTAGCGAGTTTGGAGGCAGGAAAAACTAAAGGTTAACGTGCATCCCGATCCAAATCATCCAGGACTCGTTCACAATACCAATTTTCTGGCATTCCGGGATAATTTTGCTTGGCTTGTTCGATTAATCTTTCGGCTGCGGCTACGTCACCGGATAATCTGGCAATGAGTCGGTTTTTGAGGTAGTTACCTGTAATTTCTTCGTCTACCTGATTAGGTAGGCTGGGAGTGGAGGGCTGTAACTGTTCTCTTTTTAGTTGCCAAAATAAAACGTAGTAGAGTGTGCCAAAAATTAGAACTAAGCTGATTGTTCCCAGGAGAGTGAGGGGGCTAAAGATAAGATATCCTAAAACTAATTGTGAGAGTACGTAGCCCAGTAATAAACCTGTGACAACGAGGACGAATGTACCGACAAGAATTACTACTTGGTTTCCCATATATCCTCTTCTTCTTCAAGTCCTGGTCTGGTTGCTGTCACTGGTTTGGGATTCCAAGGGGCAAAGAAAGGTAATAGGAGTAGTCCCGGTATAGCAGCAACAATACTAATCACAAAAAATAAAGGCCAACTTGTAGTTTTTGCTAACCAACCTGCTGGCGCAACTAGAATATCACGACTGACGGCCATAAAACTAGAAAGTAAAGCATACTGTGTGGCGGAATAACGCTGATTACACATATTCATTAAAAAAGCAACAAAGGCGGCTGTTCCTAATCCTGCACAAAAGTTTTCGATGTTGATTGTGAGTAAGAGAACCTGATAATTTTTCCCAACTTGTGCAAGTAAAAGATAAGCTAAGTTGCTGATTGCTTGCAACCCACCAAATACCCAAAGTGAACGATTCAACCCAATTTTACTCAAAAATGCGCCTCCTGCCAGTGTACCAACTATGGTGGCTATTAGTCCCATGCCACCTTGAATTGCGCCAATGTCGGTTTGAGTAAAGCCTGTTTGCAGCAAAAACGGCGTGGACATATTATTCACAAAGGAGTCGCCGAGTTTATATAAGACTATGAACAGGAGACTTAAAGAGGCGTAAACTATGCCCTGACGCTGAAAAAATTCACCAAAGGGTAAGATGACGGCTGCGGTTAAAGATTCTGGTGGGATGGTTTCTTTTGGTTCTGGTGCAAATAAGGTGGCTATAATACCTACTGCCATAGCCACTGCCATTAATAAGTAGATTGAAGACCAAGGTATTTTATCAGCTAGGATGAGGGCTAATGAGCCTGTGAGTAGTAATGCTATGCGATAACCTAAAACGAATACGGCTGCACCTGCACCCATTTCTAGTTGTTCGAGTATGTCGGTGCGGTAGGCATCGGCGGCTATGTCTTGGGTGGCACTGAGGAAGGCGATGGCTACGGCGTTGATGGCTAGTAGTTGTAGGGCTTGTTTGGGTTGTTGTAAGGCCATGCAGGCGATCGCTATTAATAACCCTATTTGTAAGATAATTAACCAACCCCGTCTCCTGCCTAAAAAGGGCAGTTTAATCCAGTCTAACAAGGGCGACCAAAGAAATTTTAAGGAATAGGGCAAACCAACAAGGCTAAATAAGCCAATGGCAGTTAAATCTACTTTTTCAATGGTCATCCATGCTTGTAAGGTTTTGCTGGTTAAAAATAAGGGTAAACCAGAGGAAAAACCTAGTAATAATAAAGCCGCCATTTTGCGGCTACCGAATACTTTTAATAGCGATTGTACTGGGTTCATGTATTAAAAATTTTCTTACCATTGTTGCTGTTGACATGACTATTGTGTAGTTCATGTCTAGATACGTCTGAACGTTGTAAAATCAGGATTTTACTTTCTTTGTTGCCATTTCTATTAAATCTTCAATTCTCTTAATATTTGGATCTCCGGCTAAGTATCCTATTCCTCGATGTAGGTGTAAACGAAATTGGGTGATTAGGGTTTCTTTATCTGTGTCTAAACCGTCGTTGTGACAACGTTGTTTCAATGCCAATAGCAATATATCAGCCATTTCTCCCCCAAATACTTTCCAGGTTAGTTCTACGTTGCTATCTTGGGGGATGGGTACGGGTGATGGGGGGGCGGTTTCTGCTAGGGAACGACAAAACGCCCATCTGCATAGGATGTTCCATTGTTCTATTTTGGTGTTGCGTTTGAGTTTGAGTAGTTGATCTTTGGCTGTTTGGGATAGTCTAATACGTTCTATTGGTGATTCCATGATTTTGGTAATTGGTAATTGGTAATTGGTAATTGGTAATTGGTAATTGGTGATGGGTATTAATCTGTGTCTTTAGTGTTGCCAAGAGAATTTAAGTAGGCGTTTAATTTTGGTGACAGTTCATCTATTAATGGTTTGAGAATGTTAACTTGTTCAATTGTTAATAATTTGCGAACATAATCTAATCTCATCCAATGAATTGTTTCATTTAGAGAACCTCTATCAATTTTAATAAACCGTTTATTATCTTGAAAATTATAACGTCCCCTTCCTTCTGCTATATTTGACCCAATACTATCTGCTGCACGCACAATTTGCTTACCTACTGTATCTTTATAAAAACTATCCCATTGTATAACTATTTTCCAAATTTCATTGGCTAATTTTTCCGATAACCTATAAACTTGCAACTCCTCAAAATCTGGTCTACCCATATATTTTATTCCTCACAATTACCAATTACCAATTACCCATTACCAATTACCCATTACCAAGTTACCAAAAATAACCGTCTTTTATTGTAGTTTCTCTTTTACCGGAGTTATATTGCAAGAGGTATTCACGGGCGATCGCTTCGTTTTCTCTCAGGAGTTCTACTTCTTTTTTGGCTATTTCTGTGTCGGTGGAAAGTAAGATTACTTGATGACTCGCTGCGGGAAAGTATCTTTCTACTAGGTTGTTTCTGTGGGATGAGTCGAGTCTTCCTAGTGGTGTGTCAATAGCAACGGGTAAACGTTTTCCTGATACTTTTGCTAAACCCCAAAGGAAGGCGATCGCTAATAGTTGTTTTTCTCCTGCTGATAGGCGATTTTTAGGTACTGGTTTTCCTTTTAAATCATATAATGATATACTAAATGTCTGGGCATCAATGGCAATTCTATGAACTAAATCTGATTTATGCAGAAGATAAAGAAAACAGTTTTTTACTTCTTCTTCTAATTTATTCAATTTCCTTAATGTCAATTTTTCTCTAAATATCTTTAAGGTTGCTTGTACTTTAGTGACTGCATTAATTAAATGTTCTGTACTTTGATATTTCAAACTATCGCTAGTATAGTTAGTTAGTTCTTTTTTGGTTTTTTCAATTGTTGCTTGTAATTCTAATAAATGACGTTTTAAAAACTCTACATTACTATTTGCTTTATTCCATTCTCTTTCGGCTTTTTCCCTAGCTTGTTGTAATTCTGCATAAGCTTCTGGTGCTGCTGCTGTTTGAATTTGTCTGTCTATGGTGAGTATTTGTTCTTCGTAATTTTGCAGTTCTAATATTTTAGCATTAGCTGTATTTTTGGCAATTTGTAAACGATAGACGAGATTATCTAACAAAGTTAAACTTTCTTCATCAGCATTTAACCAAGTGGTTTCTGTAGATGAATTAACAGCATATAATTTATCAATATCTTCAACTAAGAAATTTTGAATACTGTTAATTTTCTCTAATTCTAAATTTAGCTGATTGAGCAAATTTAGTAAACGTTGATCTCTAGCAATTAACACATCCTTTGCTAATTGCATTTGTTGAAATTTTAACTCTTTTTCCCCTTGGGTTTGAATTTGGGATAATAAATTAGGAATTAACCCTAATGGTAGCAAATCTTCCGCTAATTCACGTAATGATTTACGGATATTTTCTGCATTTTGAACTTGATTTTCTTTTTGGGTGTCTAGTTGACTACGTTCAGCAGCGAGTTTTCCACCTTCAGAAATATATTTATTTAATGCTTCATCATATTGAATTTTTAAATCTTTTAAATCTGTTTCTAATTTTTCTAATTCTTTTTGTTTATTATTTTCTTTTTGTAATTGTTCTGCTAAACGGTTTTCTAATTCTTCTAATTTAGCTAAATCTTGTTTATCAGCAGTTTCCTTTTTCTTACGATTCACTAATATTTCTAAATCTACTGCTAATTTATCAGCTAATTCTAATCCTAAAAGTCCATTAATAGCATCTACAACTACAGCAGGTGGTGTTTCTTGTTCTGCAAGTTCTTTTACTTGTTCCCCATCAAACAGAAATAAATTAGAAATACCTAAAGGGAGAATATTTTCTATATATTCATCCCAAATAGTAGCTAAAGAATCAACAGGCCAAGTTTCATCTTTTCCTAAAATTCCTAATGAGTCTTTACCGTCTTTGGGATTTTTTTCCCAAGTTCTCACTACACGATATTGAATTGGTTTATCGTCTTCGATGTGTTCAAAAACTAATTCAATTCGGGTTTTATTAATGGGATCAGCTTGACTATTGACACATTGAGTTAAAAAATCATTATAACTCAAGTTTCCTCTAGTAGAACATTGGGCGCGTTGTCCATATAATGCGAGGCGAATAGCATCCATTAATGTTGTTTTTCCGCCACCATTCATTCCTCCTAAAAGGATGATAGGGCGAATATTATCTTGATCTATTCTGGGATCAAGGTTGATGACTTGTCTACCAGCGTAGGGACCGAAGTTTTGCAGTACGAGTTCTAGGAAGATCATGAGAGTTAAAATTTAAAAATTAATAGTTTTTTAAACGAACCACAGAGGCACAGAGAAGCCAATTTCTAGAACGAGAAATGAAGGATTTATTTTTACCTTTTATCACCAATTCTAAAAATTTGATTAGCTGTTAAATTCAAGTTAGGAAATGCCGCAGAAATTAACACATCATTTCCTGTAAATTGACTAACTTGATATTCTCCTTCAATTAAATTATGTATAGAAATTGTTGGTTGTTTAGGATTACCAATATATCTTCTTCCACCTAAACCTAGATAATCAGTGATCCAATATTCAGAAATACCTAATTTTTCATATTCAGCTAATTTGATTAAATAGTCATCTTGCCAATTTGTGCTAACTAATTCAATTACTAAACGGACAGTTTCACCTTGGGTAATTGTAGAACGTTTATTCCATAAAGGTTCATTATTAATGACGTTCCAATCTAAAACAATGACATCGGGATTATAACCAGATTTGGCAGAATCTACTGGTTTAATAATACATTGTCTGGGGATAAAATAAGGTAGGTTATTTTGTTCGATTTGTACACTTAATGTCTGTGCTAAAAATCCTGATACCTGTTCATGTGTTCCCGTTGGTTGCATTTCAAAAATGACTCCATCATGTAATTCAAACCGTCCATATCCATCTGGATACCAGTCAAGAAATTCTTCTAAGTCTATAAGTTGTGGTAATGTTTGTAACATAATCTACTCCTCTTTTTTCTTAAATTTCATACTCGCAAAATTTGCTGGTTTATTTGGTTGTTCATTTTCTTCTTTTTCTGCTGTTTCACCGATATTTAATTGTTTAAATGCTGCGCGAATTGTGGCTATATCTCCTTCACTTGCTGCTTGTCGTAAATCTCTTTTAAAATGGGCATAATCAATAGCATCTTGTTGAGAACGAGAACTGGTTTCAAAGCATTTTTCTAAACTATCAAAAATCCCTACTCGGCGCGTTTTTTTCTTAAATTGTCTTTCTGTATCTAACAATTTCGCCATTAGTTCTAATTGCATTGCGTCACCTTGACAGATTTCTTCTAATACTTCCCATTCATCGCTACCTAATAGGCTATAATCTGCACCAGGACGGGGATCTTTAAATTCTTCTCCTGTCACTTCTTGATAGATTCGGGGTAAACTATCATCAAATTCGTGTTTTTCTTCTAACCATATCCGGCGAATTTCGCTGAGTTCTTCCATAGATATTAAGGTGATATCTCTCATGTTTTCGGGGGCGTTTTTTCTCATTTCTGTTTGGGCGGTTAATAGTTTCCTTAACCAATATTCTCGCCAATATTTTGTATAAGGACCGGGTATGGGTACAACTGATATTTCACCATCTTTATTATTACGTTCAAATAATTGAACTTCTCCTCGTAATCTTCTAAAATCTCTTTTTTCTCTATCGTTTTCAATATCTAATTCTCTACGAAAATCAACGATTGGTTGCATCCATTCTTTTTCTTCATCATTTTGAATCATCGCGTTCAAAGATGTATCACGTTCAACCAAGGTACAAACCCAGCAACCAAAACGGGAACTTCCACAACTGGGAGTAGAGGTATCAACAACTAAAGGACATTCATTATCCTCTGTTGATTCCCTATACATCACAAATAAATCTTTATTGCTATGTCCCCAAGGATTTTCCCACTGCATTAAATATAACCAAACTTCATCAGTTCTCCAATCTTCAATAGGACTATAAACTAAGGAATTAGGTAAATTTCCATTAGGACTTAGGCGATCGCGCACTCTTTTTTCTTCCATTCTCTTCATAGTAGCAGCGCGATTTCTACTTTCAGTTTTGCGAATCCCTAACACAAGAATTGTTTCTCCATCTCTTCTGACCACATCACGAATAAAACGGTTAGATGGATTAATTTTTAAACGTCCGGTACACCAACGGAACTTCTGACGAGGTGCGGGATATCCTTTACCAATTAAACCCACCCAATATGTTTCTTGTGTTTCTGGTTCTAAAATATGTGGGATCATTGGCATTTTTTGTTCTTGGGCAGCTTTTTTGATATTCTTATGAGAATTACGTACCCAAGCCGAAACATAGGGATTTTCTACACCCGTATCTGTGGTAATAACATGAATAGTTTTAGTTCTTTTTTCTGGTGGAAGTCCAGAAATAGCATTCCAAATAAGTTGTAACGTTGCTGTACTGTCCTTTCCCCCAGAATAACCCACAACCCAAGGTATTGCATCCAAACAATATAATTCCTGAATTTCTGTGGTGAGAACTTGAATATAGTCTACCAATTCCGCTACAGTGCGATTTTGCTGATTTTTACTGTCTGTTTGTGGTGCTATAGTCATGACTCCCTACCTGTAATTATATAGATGTACCTGGATTATATGTATTGAGATAAATGCAAATTCAAAAATTATTTATACTAAGTTAGTTTACATTAACTTTTAAAAATTGTTTTTAAAAACTATACTTTTAGTATCCAATATTTTGGAAAAATAAGCAACTCAGTCTCAACCTTAGTTTTTAAAAATTAACCTTATGGACAGCCAATTTGAACAAAATTGTAACATTTCTCAACAGTACATAGAAAATGAAACTCAAGGTCAACAGATGTTATCTACATTACTCAAGACATTTTTTGACAAACAAGACCAAATTCTAGTTCAGCAAACAAAAATGGGAGGTGTTGAAGCTTATGTGGGTTCTGTTACTTTAGAATGGTTTGCAAAGAGAGTTAATTTTGCTTCTACATTACCTCTGTTGCAAAAAAATTATAATTCCGAAACCGATAATATTGAAATTGATGCAGATAGTATTGATGAAGTTCAGCAACGTCCGTTAGATTGGTCGCGTCAAGCTGCGTTAGTACAATATTTAGCATCACGAAAAAACCATAAGTTTCCCCCGGTATTGGTTGTAATTAATCAATCTTGGGTTGATAATGCAAAAGCAGATGAGTGGAATAGTGAAGGACGTGCTAAAAAAGCTACTACAGATTTTATTCCTCTAGATGAAAATGGTTCTTTTGGTTTGTTAAATGTAGCGGAAGAAAATGTTAGTATTTATGCTTTAGATGGTCAGCATAGATTAATGGGAGTTCAAGGTTTATTAGAATTACTGCAAACTGGTAAATTGAGAAGATATAAAAAAGATAAAACTCATAGTGATAGTTATATTACTCTCTCAGAATTGATAGATGATTCTCAAATTGATGTTGATGATCTGCAAAATTTACCACAGGAAAAAATCGGCATTGAGTTTATTTGTGCGGTGAATGCTGGAGAGACTTATACAGAAGCAAAACAACGAGTTAGGTCTATTTTTGTTCATGTAAATTTAATGGCTGCACCTTTAACAAAAGGTCAATTAACCCAGTTAAATGAAGATGATGGTTTTGCAATTGTAGCGCGAAAGATTGCGGTGACACATCCACTTTTGGCAGAGAAAGAAAAGCGCAAACCGCGTATCAATTGGAATAGTGCTACAGTAGCAAAAAATTCTACTGTTTTGACTACACTGCAAGCTTTACAGGATATGTCTACTACATATTTAGGGCAAAAATTCCCCCATTGGAAACCTTTAGAAAAAGGGTTAATTCCTCAACGTCCAGATGATGAAGAATTACAAGAAGGAATTGCAGATTTTACAGAATTATTTGATTATTTAGCGAGTCTTCCCAGTTATAAAATTTTAGATCATGAAGATACACCAAATTTAAGACGCTTTAGTTTTGAAAAAGGTGGTGGTGAGGCAAATATTTTATTTCGTCCGGTGTCTCAAGTTGCTTTAGCGCAAGCTTTGGGAATTTTGGTTTTTAAAAAAGGTATGTCTTTAGAAGCTATCTTTAAGAAGTTGCGAAAATTTGATCGTCAAGGTGGTTTTAGTGAAATGGAATTTCCCCATTCTTTATGGTATGGGGTTTTATATGATCCGAATAAAAAGCGGGTTCAGGTTTCAGGAAAGGAGTTAGCGGTGAAGTTGTTGGTTTATATTTTGGGGGGAATGACTGAAAAAATGGAGGTTGCACAATTGCGTAAAGCTTTAGCTGATGCGAGAACGATGGAAGATAATACTATTGGTTTTGATGGAAAGTTGGTTGATCCGCAAGATGTTGGACTTCTATCTATACTGAGTTAGCATAATTATTGAGTAATATTACTTTGTGGTTTTTACGGATGTTAAGTAACGAGTTTGTTGTTTACTATGTTTTTAAATACAGCTAAGTGAATCGGTAGTAACATGGATCAAATGAACGAAGACAGTAACAACAATCTTTCACCAGAGATCAAAGCTAAGTTTAGTAGTTTTGTTGCACCATTCTTTGAAGAAAATTACCGAGATTCTTGTTATCCAGGGCTAATTTTTTATCAGGGAATGCGGAAAATGCTGCAAATTAATATACCAGCTAGAGATTTTCCCTCTCTTTTAATTACTAAACCTGCAACAGAAAATGATCCTGATTCTGGTAGACAGAGGCCAGAAGTACCAGGTCATGCTGACGAAATAAAAAATTATATTATTGAACAAGCTGAAAAAGGAAAAAAATGGATTTTAGGAACGCTAACCGCAAATGTTTCTCAACATAAAATCAAAATCCTCGAATTTGGTAGAGGTTTCTGTATAGTTGTCATTCCTCGTGATGTAAAACTAGAAATTACAGATGGACAACATCGTAAGAGCGCGATTCAAAAATTAATTGAAGGTGATCAAAGTCATTTAATTAGTAACCATGATTTTCCAATTACATTGGTTTTAGAAGATGATATTGATCAGTGTAAAAAAGATTTTGGAGATATGGCTCAAACTAAGCCATTGAATAAAGCATTACTCATATCTTATCGTACCTCTGAAGGTCGTGTAGGTATTACTAAAAAGTTGGTTGAACAAGTAAATATATTTGCTGGGAGAACTGATAAAGTTCACGATGTACCACGTGCTAAGTTAGGATTCATTTACTCAAATAATTTCATACTCAGGGCGGTAAGTTATGCTTTTACGAATACTCCTGATGATGAAATGAAAGAATACGATTTAGAAAGTTCGTCTATAGCTTTAGCTAATTGTTTGAATCAGTTTTTCTCTGAATGTAGCAATACCAGAAAAATTGCACTTAAAACAGCAGATACAACCCAATCTTATATCAAGGATATCAAAAAATTTAAGGATGAATGCCTGCTAGGTGTAAGTGTTGGTTTAGAAGTTTTAGCAAGATTACTATATTGCACTTATGACAAAAACAGTAATTCCTTTGATGAAACAAAAGTTTCTCAACTTGCACAAATAAATTGGTTAAGGAATAATCCCATGTGGGAAAATACTTTAATTAGGATAAATCCTAATTCTAAAAATCCAGAGAACCGCTATAGATTGACTACAACCATAAATGCAATCAGTGATGCAGTAAATATGCTGAAAGATAAATTAGGATGGTCAGAATATCCTCCATATTAAGTGTTTTTAAACACTAAGACAGGAATCTTGTTAAATCAAATTCCTCGTCTTCTTTTTTATTATTCAGTTTTTCATGCTGTAAAAATAATAAAATTCTATCTGTATAATCTACTGCTCCCCTTAGTTCACCTTGCAAAACCTCTAAACCACCATTAGCATATTCTTCAAAAATTTCATTACGTTGTTTGTCAAATTCCTCATCATTAGGAGATAAAATTTGAATATTTTGAGTTTCTGTAATTCCCAATAATTTAATTATAAGATCATATCCTGATACTGCAAAAACTTCCAAACGAATTGGTGCTGGTTCACGTTTAGAAACTTCCTCAAAAGGAACACGCTTCTTATACTTAACCCCCAAAGCAGCAGCAAAAACAATCACATCAGCGAAAGTTTGAAAAGGACCATTTCCCCCATCAGAAGAAATTAAAGACTTCACCAAATCAGCCTTATCCTTGGCCACCCTGATTCTACCAGATTCCGCCATAATCTTAAAATCTCAACTCCCAATATTTTACAACAAATGGTACTAACTAAAATCAAAACTTTGCTTTCTTCCCTTTGCGTCTACCCTGCGGGATCTCCTGACGGAGATTGCGTCTTTGCGTGAGAAAAAAAATAAAACGCAGATGAACACAGATAGACGCAGATAATATTTGTCATCAAAAATTAACCTGCTTGATCCTTAAACTCTTCATTTTCTCCCACCAAAACCACATTCTCATAAATCAAAGACAAAGGAAACTGAAAATCAACACTTGTTAAATGAACCTCATCACCCTCAACAAAAGGATGTAATTCCCAAAAACCCCGATCATTTAACCTAAAACATTCTAAACCGATTTTTTGAGAATCAATCAAAACATATTCCTGTAAACTAGAAAAATTGCGATATTTTTCAAACTTTTTACCACGATCATAAGCTTCCGTACCCGGAGAAAGTACCTCAACAATTAAACAAGGAAATTGCAAAAACTTAATCGCTTGTCTATCTTGAGGATGACAACTCACCACCACATCAGGATAGAAAAAAGGTCCATTTTCAGAAACTCCAACCTTTGCATCTGACATCAAAGCACTGCACTTACTTCCCCGTAAATGACTTTTCAAAGCAGAAGCTAAATTTAAAGCGATCGCAGCATGAGGAATAGTACCTCCAGTCATTGCAAAAACTTCACCATCAAGATATTCATATTTAATTTCCTGCAACTCTTCCCACTCTAAAAACTCTTGGGGAGTCAAATAAAACCGATCAGAAATAGCAACCATTTTTCCTTTCTCCTTTTGCGTTCTTCCCTTTGCGTCTTTGCGTGAGAAAAAAAATAGAACGCAGATGAACAGAGATAAACGCAGATAAATTTTTCTGTTTCTCTCTGCGACTCTGCGACTCTGCGTGAGAACAATTAACCCCTTTCCACCTCCACAATTTCAGTATACTCAAAACCACTAGGACTTTGACGAATCAAATAATATTTCTCCCCATTCACCTCCATAAAATCCTGTTCACAGTCAGGTTTAGAAGAATAATAAGTTAACACATATTCCTTACCAATTCTTTCTAAAATTTCCTCCTCAACCTCCACCCTCCATTGAGTTTTCGTCACTAAAACCACTAACTGATTTGCTAATTTAGGAATAGTTTGTGCAATGTGACGACGAGAGTTAGCGTCTAAACTTCCAAAAGGTGAATCCATAACAATAGGAAAAGTGCTACTATCAGGAACCATCATGATTTTTCGTTTTTCACTCCATTCCCGCACTTTATCAATAATACTCGCAATAAATGATAAACTAAGAATTTGATTTTCTCCCGTAGATGCTGCTACCAGTGCTTCTATTCCTGTGGTATTCTCAACTAAAGTCAGTTCATATTTTTCCGTAATCTTAGGAATATAAGGAGTGACAGAAATTTCCGAAAATATTTCCTGTACTCGCTTTTCTAACTGCAATCTAAATTGTTTCTCCTGTCTATTTTTCACCTCTGTTAATCTTTCAATTGCGTCTTGAGTTGCAATAATACGACGCTGTGCTAAAATTTGTCTTCCTTCATTTTGTTTTTGTTTAGCAATTTGTTTGACTAATACATCAACTTCTGTTTTCAGGTGAGAAATTTCCTGTTGGTTTGCACCTTGTTCTCGGTTTAATTCATCAATTTTCCCTTCAATTCCATCTAACCGTTTTTGTAAACCGCTAATATCTTCATTGGGATCTTTTCTCAAGATTTCTTCAATATTATCTAACTCACCTTCTATTTGGGAAAGTGAGGTTTTTATCTGACTAATTCTTGCTTGTTCTCTGTTAACATTATCCCAAAAAATATCCGCTTGTTTATCAATATCATCAACTTGCGCTCCCATTCTAATTGCTGTTTCTTCTACAGAGGAAGATCCGGTTTTTTTCAAAAGTGATTTAACGTGAAAATGTCCATTTCCTCCTTCTTTTAATTCTGCTCCACAAATACATCTTCCTGTTTGAATTAATTCCGCGACAAATTCTTTAGAAATTCCTGATTTTAATTCTCCTTTTTGTTTTAATTCGCTGATAATTCCCCGAAAATTTGCATTTGTTTGACCTAATAATACTGTGTATGCTTGTTTGGAAATAATCTTTTTCAGTGCTTCTTTAGTTTTTTTCAGTTCTTCATAACTACTACGTTTTTGAGTTTCTAAACTTTCTCGTCTTTCTTGTAATTCTCGCACTGCACTGAGTTCTATCAACCGACTGCTGATATCTTTTTTAAATGTCTGTTGATTTTCTAACTCTTTTTTAATTTCTGTTTGTCTTTTATTAATTCTTTCCATTTCTTGTTCTAGTTTACTTTGCTCTTTTAATAATTGTTTAGTTTCTGCATCACCAATAGCAGCAAGTTCGTTATCTAAGGTTTTCTTTGCTTCTTTTAAATGTCTAATTGCTAAGTCAATGACTTTGACTCCTAAAAATGTTTCTGTTGCTTCTGCTATTTCTGCTTTTTTATCAGACCTCACAATTTCTTCTATGCGTTCCCCATCAAAAAAGAAATATTGATGTAAACTTGCTGGTAATATATTATTGATAATCTCTTCTGCTTGTTCAATGGGAAAATACCATTTACCGTCATCTCCTACGGTTTGAATAATTAATTTTGTTTTTGTTGCTTCCATGTTGGTAGCATTTTTATAAACTCGACAGGTGCGTTTTGCTCGGTATCGGTTTCCTTCATGTTCCCAACCAACTTCTACCCAACATTCTACAGGTTGTTCATTTTCTACTTCTGCGATCGCTCTTTTATTTACTAACTGTTCTGTCGCAGCAAACGCAGCAGTAAATTTTTCATATAACACCCAGGTAAACGCATTTAATAAACTGGTTTTACCTGCTCCATTATTCCCATGAATTATTGTAGTATTTTTAATATCTCCCGTCGCAATGGTAATTTCTGGAGTCTGTCCATAAAAAGAACGAAAATTACAAAGTTTAATCGAGGTTAGTTTCATTCCTGCACCACTTCTTTCACTGCTTCTTTGATTATTCCTAAAATATCATCATTAATTGCACCTTTGCTTTTTCTCGCAAGTCTTGATTTTTCTAACCTACAAACTCTCTCAATTATCTGTTTAACTTCCGGTGGTGCAGTATTAATTGGTGCTTGTACATCTTCAATATTTGATTCTGTAGACATAACGGGTTGTAAAAATAGACTTTTCTATCTATTTTAACCATCTTTGTCAACATTTAGTAATCAGTTATCAGTTATAAAACTTTATAATTTCTAATTTAATATAGATTTTTAATTATGAAACTGCATCAAAAATAGGTAAAAATTTATGATTTGGCGGCTGGAAAGGGATTGCTTTTTTTATTTATTCCTGGTAAAGTTATCTTTACAAGCTCTAATAATGGGACATTGCTTATTTTAAAAATTTTAGCAACACTCCATTATATTAGAATAGTACCGCGCCCCCAGCGCCGAGTCAACCCCTCAACTATCAATTTTCGCCCCCCAAGAAAGAAAAATAAATGAAGAAATCTATAGATATAGCATTTACCAAGTTAGTGAGGTACAGAGTTTTTTGTCTTTGGGAATTGGGAATTGGGAATTGGTAGCAGTAAATAAATGAGGGTGTACCTCATGAGACTGGGAAACGCTATAGATGCGATGCCCACACAAAAAGATGGTAGTACAGTACGGCGTAAATAAACCAAGTATTCGATAGCCAAATTTCATGAAACTGGGAATTAATTACCAGGCTTTATTTACGCTGTTTGTTGAGATTCAGTTTCTACCTTCTGGCCAATTTTGGGTTCTGTACCTGTCAGCAACCTTTCAATATTACTGCGATGACGAATAATTACATATAAACCCCCAGCAATACTAAACAAAACATAAGCTAAAGGTTGCTGGAAAACCACCATCAAAATAGAAACAGCAACAGCACCAGAAATAGAACTTAAAGAAACGATTTTAGATATAGCAATAACTACACCAAAAACCCCCAAGGTAGCCAAACCAACCGGCCAATTCATGGCTAATAAAATACCCAAACTGGTAGCCACAGACTTACCACCAGTAAAACCTAAAAAGATTGATTTACTATGTCCTAAAATTGCCCCTAACCCAACCAAAGTTACTAACCAAGGTTGCCATAATTGCACATTTAAATTTGCAGGTATGACATTATAACCAGGAGCAAAATTGAATAAAGCATAAACCAGATTTATGGCTAATACTCCCTTCAAACAATCAACAAATAACACAAAAGCCCCCGGACCTTTACCCAAGGTTCTCAGAACATTGGTGGCACCAGTTGAACCAGAACCAACTTCACGAATATCAATACCTTTTAATAACTTACCTGCAAGATATCCAGTGGGAAAAGAACCCAAAAGGTAAGCTAATAAAACCACTACCCCACACAAAGTCAACCAAATAGCCATAATTTTATTAGAAGTTCAGAAGTTCAGAAGTATGGCTAACGCCACGCTTACTTCGACTGCGCCCTTCGACACCGCCCTTCGACACCGCCCTTCGACACCGCCCTTCGACACCGCCCTTCGACACCGCTC
>NZ_JACJPT010000089.1:0-21265 GCF_014696195.1 Sphaerospermopsis sp. FACHB-1094
GTCACCAGTCCCCAGTCCCCAGTCACCAGTCCCCAGTCACCAGTCACCAGTCCCCAGTCCCCAGTCCCCAGTCCCTAGTCCCTAATTCTGCACATCCACCCAGCGGCGGTAAAGCTTTTGAATTTGTTTTAACAGTGGGTTGTAAATTGGTTGAGTAGAATCATCGGATTTACTCAACTCCTCCAATCTAGTCAGTAGTTTAGCTTCTTCAATGGCTACTTCACCATCACTGTAAATCAATCCACTGATAGCTTCAATCAGAGTTTCACATTCTTCTAAACTGGGGCGATCGCCCAAATATTCTCTCACCCATTCATAACATTGATTTGGTTTAACTGGTACTAATTCATACAGCCAAGGCTTAATCTCTGGGTCAGTAGCTAAACCCTTAGCTTGAGCTATTTCCCGCAGATATTGTCTTTCCTCCGGCTGGATTCTACCATCAATCCAAGCTGCTCCAATCAGAATTTTAACTAGATTTTTAACATGAGAATTACTAACCATTGTTGCCTCCTCCAGTAGATTCGGTCTTTCATCAAATGGTACAATCCCTAGCAGTATTCACTCGGAATCCTTGGTTTTTCTTAAACGCACCATGAAAAAACCATCCATATCCTGTTCATGAGGCCATACCTTCAACCACCCAGAGGGAGAAACATCAACAAAATCAAAGCTAGGATGTTCAATTTGCCAATGGGAATTTTTTTCTAAAAAGTTTGTAATTACTTCTTCATTTTCCTCTGGGTGTAATGTACAAGTAGCATAAACTAAAATCCCTCCAGGCTTGACAAAATTTGCAGTATGTGATATTAACTCTTGTTGGATTTGGGCTAATTCATGGACAGATGCGGGAGTTTGTCGCCAACGCGCATCAGCGTGACGGTGCATAGTTCCCAAACCGGAACAAGGAGCATCTAATAATACACGGTCAGCGATGTTATGAAATTGGGTAAAAGTGCGACTATCCCCCGTGCAGATTTCGATAGATTGTAAATTCAGACGTTTGGCATTTTCAGTAAGTTTGCGTAAACGAGAAGCAGTTTTATCACAAGCGTAAATTTTACCCTCATCCCCCATTAACTCTGCAATATGGGTAGTTTTTCCCCCTGGTGCTGCACAAACATCAATGATCACCTCACCGGGTTGGGGATCAAGCAAATGACCTACTAACTGGGCGCTACTATCTTGTACACACCACCAACCATCTTGAAAACCTGGTAAATTTTGAATTGCACCCGTACTACTAATTAATCTTAAACCTTGGGGTAAATGGGGAATTTTTCTGACTAAAATACCAGCATCTTTAAAAGTTAATTCTACTTTTTCTAAGTCACTTTTAAGAATATTAACTCTTAAATCAATAGTCGGGGTTTGATTCATCCATTGACAGAGTTTTTCTGTTTCCTCAAAACTCAATTGTTTTAACCAAACTTCAATGATCCAATTGGGGAAACTATATAAAATTCCTAATCTTTCTACAGGATTTTCTGGTAATTTTAAAGGTTCTGATGAAGTTTCTGCAAGTCGTAAATATTGCCGTAAAAACCCATTCACAAAACCAGTTAAACCAGAAAACCCATTGGTTTTTGCTAGTTCTACCGTGGTGTTGACAGCAGCAGAAACAGGGATTTTTTCTTGATAACGGAGTTGATATAAACCCAGATGTAAAATTGTCCGCAGGTCTGGTGGTTGTTGGTGAGATTTTTTAGTACCAAGTTGATTAATAATAGCGTCTAAAGTGCGTTGTCTTCTCACACTACCATAGACTAATTCTGTCATTAACCGACGGTCATTGTCCGGTAATTGATACTTTTGTAATACACGGTCGAGGGCTACATCAGTATAAGCTCCTTTGTGTACTTCTTTGAGGGCGGTAAATGCAGCTTGACGGGGGTTAGACATGGGAAGTGATGAGATATATTTTAAGCTGTTGTGCATTTAATTTGTATAAGTGGAACAGGCATCTTGCCTGTTAAACAAGAGTTCAGAATATTAGGATTATACAATTTAGCTGTGTAACAGCTTAACAGCCAGGGAATAAATTCCCTGTCTTATAGCGGAAGTCGGTTAAAACCGACTATTTTCAATTCATTAATTAGATATTTTCACATCAATTATGATTGAAGTTTGAGTTAATTATAGTAGGTTTTAACCTACTTGAGCTATTAGCCCGGAAATTGATTTCCGGGTCATTTTTAATTTTCCCATGATTTACGCAAGATGGGAGTAAAACCCTGATTATTGGGTAGGGGTAATTCATGAATTACCCCTACTTTCGTTATGTTTTGTGTAAGTTCTATTTTCCTATTCTTCTTCCTCATCTTCCAGAATTTTCAACAGTTCATCTTTAGATTCTTTCGCCATATTTAAACAAGTCATCGTTGCCAAAGCACCAGCACTTCCTGTTAAAGCAGCTTCAGATAATTTATTGAAATAGACTAAACCCACTCCAGATAAAGTAATCATAGCTGAAATAGCAGAGACAGACAAAGCAACATTAAAAGTTAACTTTGCTTGACGAAGGAGTTCGTTCTGAATTGATTCTTTCATGGTTTTGACTACCTTTGATATCAATGTGTTTTTCTTGTTTCCTGTTTTTATATTCTCATGAATTTCCAGACATGAAGTCTATTGAAAGTATAGAGATAGGTCTATTCAAAGTAGATATAAAATAAAGTATATTCAAGGTATATTAGAGGTATATTGAAAGTACAAATATCTAATTTATCTCATTTAACAATGTCAATTATGCTAGTTTTAAATTATGTTTAAAAAGTCTTTCATGGTGTATCCAAAACCCTCTGATCCCCCTAACCCCCCTTGATAAGGGGATTTAGGGGGATCTACAAATATTGAACCCACATTCCGCACTTCGCTTTGTAATACATGAAAATTACGAAAATTGGGGTTAATGGTAGTTGAATAGCGAACTGCTTGCAGCAGCGCTTCGCTATCGCCGAAGGGCTATAATTCATACGTTTAAATACTGAATAATATCAACATTTTTTGTAAAATTTATTGAAGTATTAACGTATTACACTTTGAAGTGCGGAAAGTCGGTTTTAGTCTACTAAAGTAGACTTTCGCTATGAGACTGGGAATTAATTCCCAGGCGGATAATGACGCAAACCGGGAAATAATGGTAAAAAAATATTAACTAGACTATTTTTACCAAAAATCAGTTATAATTCTTACTAAAATCTCAACAACATCTATGACTTGGCAAGAATTTCTTAACCAACAAGCAAATATTCAAGGTTTATCTGTTGAAGAGAAAACAACTTTATTAACCGCACTACCTCACCCAGATGCACAAATTAATCAAACACAACTCAGGTTAAAATTAAACATAGCAGAATCTACTGTTAAACTTCGCCTACAAAAGATTTATGAAAAATTTGAAACTGTCTATGCTAAACTGAGAGAAAAAGACGGTGCAGGTAAATTTGAAAAATTACGAACTTGTTTAAAACAGCAATATCATCAACCTCAATCAGAAGCAACAGTAAAAAATCCTATTTCCGATAAATCTATCTCACCAGAATTTCAATCACTAATTACCGAGAAAACCCAATCCTTCTGCGGTCGCGGATTTGTATTTGCTGCCTTTCAAAACTTCACCAACACCAATAAAAAAGGCTATTTTACAGTTATCGGTGATGCGGGAATGGGCAAAAGTACCATCGCTGCAAAATACGTTTCTGAAAATAACGCAATCTGCTATTTTAACGTCTTGGTAGATGGTCGTAACCGTCCTGAATTATTCCTGGAAAGCATTCGTAAACAACTAATTAACCGCTATCAAATCACAAATGTTGAAAACGCTGATTTATCAACATTACTGGTAAAAGTAACAGAAAAACTAAGCGAGAATGAAAAATTAATCATTGTCGTGGATGCACTGGATGAAGTCAACCAAGAACCAGGACCGGAAAATATTTTATATTTACCCAAAACCCTACCAGATAATGTTTACTTCTTGCTGACACGACGACGCTATGAACCTAGTAAAAAACGACTTTATACAGAAGGTGTAAAACAAGAAGAATTAGATTTGACTGACAAAAAGTATGATGCAGAAAATGCAAAGGACATTCAAGAATATATTCGCTTTTGTTTAGAAAATGACCCAGAACATAAAAATGGCTTACAAAATTGGATATCCAACAGAAAAATCACCCCTGATGATTTTGTGCAGAAGTTAGCAGACAAGAGCGAAAATAATTTTATGTATTTGCGCTATGTGTTACCAGCAATAGCAGAGGGTGATTATGATGATGTGAATTTAACTCAATTACCACAAGGTTTACAGAATTATTATCAAACTCATTGGGACAGGATGAAAATGAATGATTCATCTAAAGAAATGAAAGTAATGATTCTGTTTACCTTAGTGGAAATTGCCACACCAATTCCCTGTGAGATGATTTTTAATATTCTCCATCAAGATGAATATGTTGTACAGGATGTTTTAGATGAATGGATTGAATATTTAAGAACATCAAATATAGATGGAGATATTTGTTACAGTATCTATCATGCTAGTTTCTTAGATTTCTTGAAAGCAAAAAGAGAACTACAAGCAACCCGCAAGTTATTTAAAGAAGTAAATCAGCGCATTGCGGATTATTTAGAACAGGATGAGGATGACAATGAAACAAATTGAAAAAAAATCCTCTGCCCAAAAATTACATAAACAAAAAATTCGTCTGGCTAGATATCCTTATAGTTTGGTTAATTCTGGTCAGTATGAAAAATATTTCCAAACCCTCACAAATTATCCATTCATATCCGCCAAAATCAATCATCCTGAATTTGGCATCCAAGCATTAATAGAAGATTATGATTTACTGGATGATACCCAAACCAAAACCCACCCAGACCAAACCAAAACCTTAAAATATATTCAAAGTGCTTTGCGACTGTCTGCACACATAGTCACCCAAGACAAACAACAATTACCCAGTCAATTATGGGGAAGGTTACAAGCTATCCACACCCCAGAAATTCAAACCCTATTAAACCAAGCACAAACAAACCACCCTCACCCTTGGTTGCGTCCCCTCACTCCCAGTCTCACCCAAGCAGGAGGAAGCTTACTCCGCACTCTCTCAGGTCATAGTAGTTGGGTAAACGCAGTAGCAGTGACAGCAGACAATCAACGGGTGATTTCTGGTTCATCTGACAATACTGTCAAGGTGTGGAATTTACAGACCGGGGAAGAACAGTTCACCCTTAAAGGTCATAGTAGTTCGGTATACGCAGTCGCAGTCACAGCAGACAATCAACGGGTGATTTCTGGTTCTTGGGACAATACTGTCAAGGTGTGGAATTTACAGACCGGGGAAGAACAGTTCACCTTTAAAGGTCATAGTAGTTCGGTATACGCAGTCGCAGTCACAGCAGACAATCAACGGGTGATTTCTGGTTCATCTGACAATACTGTCAAGGTGTGGAATTTACAGACCGGGGAAGAACAGTTCACCCTTAAAGGTCATAGTAGTTCGGTATACGCAGTCGCAGTCACAGCAGACAATCAACGGGTGATTTCTGGTTCTTGGGACAATACTGTCAAGGTGTGGAATTTACAGACCGGGGAAGAACAGTTCACCTTTAAAGGTCATAGTAGTTCGGTATACGCAGTCGCAGTCACAGCAGACAATCAACGGGTGATTTCTGGTTCTGATGACAATACTGTCAAGGTGTGGAATTTACAGACCGGGGAAGTACAGTTCACCCTTGAAGGTCATAGTAGTAGGGTAAACGCAGTCGCAGTCACAGCAGACAATCAACGGGTGATTTCTGGTTCGTATGACAATACTGTCAAGGTGTGGAATTTACAGACCGGGGAAGAACAGTTCACCCTTGAAGGTCATAGTAGTTTGGTAAACGCAGTTGCAGTGACAGCAGACAATCAACGGGTGATTTCTGGTTCGTATGACAATACTGTCAAGGTGTGGAATTTACAGACCGGGGAAGAACAGTTCACCCTTAAAGGTCATAGTAGTAGGGTAAACGCAGTCGCAGTCACAGCAGACAATCAACGGGTGATTTCTGGTTCGTATGACAATACTGTCAAGGTGTGGAATTTACAGACCGGGGAAGAACAGTTCACCCTTGAAGGTCATAGTAGTTTGGTAAACGCAGTTGCAGTGACAGCAGACAATCAACGGGTGATTTCTGGTTCGTATGACAATACTGTCAAGGTGTGGAATTTACAGACCGGGGAAGAACAGTTCACCCTTAAAGGTCATAGTAGTAGGGTAAACGCAGTTGCAGTCACAGCAGACAATCAACGGGTGATTTCTGGTTCTGATGACAATACTGTCAAGGTGTGGAATTTACAGACCGGGGAAGTACAGTTCACCCTTGAAGGTCATAGTGGTTGGGTAACAGCAGTAGCAGTGACAGCAGACAATCAACGGGTGATTTCTGGTTCTTGGGACAATACTGTCAAGGTGTGGAATTTACAGACCGGGGAAGAAATAGCTACTTTCACAGGTGACAGTGACTTTCTTTCCTGTGCGGTTGCACTTCCCAATCAATTCACAGATACGTTAACAATTGTCGCCGGTGACGCTGGGGGAATGGTGCATTTTCTAAAGTTGGAAAATGGGGGAGAATAAATTTATGAACTCCACCCCCAGACCACCAACGGTTAATAATTACCTGGATACTCAGCAACAATTCACGGCAGTTATTAACACCAAAAGCACGAATTTTATCGGTCGTGAGTTTGTTGTTACTGAGATTAATAATTTTCTGAACCGCTATAACCGGGGTTATTTCACAATTATCGGACCACCGGGTAGCGGTAAAAGTGCCATAATTGCTAAATATGCTCAGGAAAATCCTCCCAAAAATTACCAAGTGATTTATTACAACGCGGAGTTAGAGGGGAAAAATCACGCTGCGGAATTTTTAACTTATATATGTTGTCAAATTATCGCCAAGTTTCAAAATCTATCCCTGCCAAATTTACCGGATAACGCAACAGAAGGAAGTTGGTTTTTATCATTGTTACTACAACAAATCAGCGATAATTTATTACAGACAAATCAATTACATCAAACAAACCAAAAATTAATTATTGCCATTGACGGGTTAAACTGCATCAACCGCAACTTACAACCACCAGGAACAAATATTTTTTATCTTCCCCGCTACCTCCCCCAAGGAGTGTATTTTCTCCTTACCCGTCGTCCGTTTTTATCAAGTAATTCTGGTTTATTAATTGAAGCACCAGTACAAAGTTTGAATTTAGCAGATTATCCAGAGGAAAACAAACAAGATATACAAAATTATATTCAAACAACCCTAAATTCTCCCCCCTTTTTAAGGGGGGTTGGGGGGGATCTAAAATCTTGGTTAAATACCCACAAAATCAACGAAAACGCCAATAACTTTAAATACATCAGCGCAATCTTAACCGCTATTACTGACGGTTTCTATACCCAAACCCAACAAATACAAACATCATTCCCACCAGCATTAGAAACCTACTATCAACAACATTTAGCCAAAATGCTAGATTGGGAAAATCAAGATTTACCCCTAGCTGTTTTGCAAGTCTTAGCCGAACAAACACAACCCATATCAGTGACAGATATTGCTAATTTATTAGATGCTGATGAATTTGATGTAGAGGAAATTTTAGAAGCTTGGTTTGAGTTTTTAAATGTAGAAATTAAATCTAATGTTTCTGTTTACAGTTTATATCATGATAATTTCTGCCAATGGCTGAAAGGATATCTCAGAAGTATCCAAATTAATCGAGATCCCCCCTTATTAAGGGGGGAAATTAATCAAAGTCCCCTTTTTGGGGATTTAGGGGGATCTACAAATAAAGGTGGGTAACACAGACGCTAACCCACCCTACGATTTATAAATTCATAAAAGAATCTATACTACCCACTTCAAATTCACAAGCCCTAGAAATTGTTTCTGGAGGTAATTTATCAAAACTAACTAATGGCAAGAAATCAGGATTATCTATGAGTTCTTTCCCTAATAAATATCCTGCTATTGTCCAAGTTTGATATTTCCGCGCTTGTTTACCAATTAATCTACCTTTTTTACCATCATAATATTCTGGCCATTCATCTTCACTCAATCGCGCTTTAGCAATTTCTATTGCTTTTCTAGCCATACCAGTTTTATTAGTTTTCACTGCTGCTGCGGCTAACATCCACATTAAAACAGGCCAACTTCCGGCATTATGATAGGACCAAGGTATATTTTTCGGATCGCATCCTGTCACCACTCTATATTCTTCATTCTCTAAAGCTGGGAAACAGATTTTCATGGGCATATCTCCTACCAAATCATCCCATCTTTTTTCAATTAAATTCATAATTGCTTGTGACTGTTCTTCTGTGGATAAATCACAAATTACAGCCATTAAATTTCCCAGGGTAAAAAAGCGAGTATCTAATTGAGATGGTCCGACATTACCAGCAAAATAACCGCCTTTTTTCGGTAGCCATTTATCTAGTTCATAGTAAGGTAAGGAATCAGCATAAATATTGAATAAATTCACCGCTGTTTTCCCATATTCTTCACTTTTAAAGCGATAAATGGCATTCAAACGATTCAGATCTATCCAGTAGTGTTTGCGAATATGTCCACATAACAAAGGTAATCTATTATCAATTGCTTCAACAATATCTTGATTACCTTGACAAATTAATAACTCACGGGCTACACGCAAAGCCGCAAAAAATAGCACTTGAATTTCTAAAGGATGTCCATAAATTCCCATGCGTCTATCAATCATACACGCACCATCAGGAACTAATAGAGTGGGGTACATATCAAAACGATTTGCCAAACAGATTTCCATAATTAACCGGATACCTGTTTGAAATTCCGGTTGATAAGCTAGAGTATAATCATTAGTAGCGACTACATAGGCACGTAATAAAATCAACCACCATAAACAAGAATCAACAGGTGTGACTCTAGCGATCGCGTGTTCTCCAAAATCAGCTTCTAAATGTTCTTCCCCATTAATAGTCACAACTTTAAAGCTGGCTGGAATTAAACCCCTACCCGGTTTATAAGCATCCAACGCCTTTTCTTTAGGCTGTAATTTTAATGTTTCTTCCAGGAAGTTTTTAACAATATTTGTTTTGCCTTTAATCAGAAAAATCAACGCTGAAGAAACAAAATCTCTAATGAAACATTGGTCATAATTCAATGCTTCTACGGATGGATCATAAGCCGCTAAAGTACCAACAGGACGACCTTGATAGTAAAGTATTGAATTTTCTAGTGCCTGCCACGCCTCTTTTTCTATAGTTTCACTTGTAGTTTTACTTGTGGTTTCCCTTGTGGTTAATTCATTTAGTTGCATCGCCAGAATAACTCCATTAAGATAGTGAATTTGTGGTGAATGCGGCTTTATTTCTCATGAGTATTTGCTATGTTCAGCAGCATATAACTTGAGCAATAGCAAATAACAATCATTAGTAGCAATCCTCAAACAAAATCAGTTACAATTACTGATTATCAGCAAATTAATTAGGTCATAATTAGGGGTTGCTGAGAAAGTTTTTCCGTGAGGGCATAGGAGTCAGGAGTCAGGAGTCAGGAGTCAGGAGTCAGGAGTCAGGAGTCAGGAGTCAGGAGTCAGGAGAAGATTTGAAAATTTCTTTGCCATCTCTTGAAATCCCAAAAAATGCACACTTTTTCCCTTCTCCCTGACGATTAATGAATCGGTGTTCTAGCTATTCACATCAAACAATACAAAAAATATTCATCAGAAAAATTACAGCAAAATATACAAGATATATTTTGAGATTCCGCATTATCCCATAAAAAAATCTAGGATAGTGCTTTTACAAACAAAAACATACCCCCCATGCTGTTTTAGGATCGTAATAATGAAGTTCCAACCCCTTACAGTATATTTACTTGACAATGATTGACTGTTTGCAACTGCTGGTTAAATTATTCCCCTTTAACTTAACAATTTATAACGTTTTTTCGCAATATGCAATATAGATCATTAAAAAATTTAAAATGTCAATTTTCTGGAAAATTTCGACATTATAACCCAATCATCAAACCAAATCACAAATAACTAGCTCATGCTGCTAAATTCACCAAAAATCTACCAGACATGAATCATAATATTTCATGCTGCTATTTTTCGTAAATTCTGTCACATTAACTACATATTACCCTATATTACCCTTGAATTTTTAAATCAGATTAATCAACCCCTGTTAACATTAACAAGCCTCTGAAAATGTTGATAAGCTTGATTAATTACTTGCATTGCAGCTTTAGCAGTATCCGTATTGTTAATATCAGGATGATATAATCTCGCTAATTTTCGGTAGGCAATTTTTACATCTTCACCATGAGCATTTTCATCAACTCCTAAAATTTCCCCAGTTTGTCAATTCCAAAGTTTGATAATTCCGTCTTTACTACAACTAGCAATAGTTTTACATTCTGGATGAATAGCAATAGATAAAACCTCTGTAGAAGAGTCCATTTCCCAAACTTTTGTTTCCATGCGTTCAAAAACTTGCATGGGAGTTTCTTTAAATTCAGGACTTACGCAAAAGGAAACGAAAGTAGGGGTAATTCATGAATTACCCCTACGCAAGAATAAGGTTTTCAGTCACATCTTGCGTAAGTCCTAAAATTGAGAATTATCTAATAAGCTGTTACACAGCTAAATTGTATAATCCTAATATTCTGAACTCTTGTGGAACACGCATCTTGCCTGTTCCACTTATACAAATTAAATGCACAACAGCTTACTTTAAAAACTCCATAAGTAGCAAGTCCAAAAACCGCACTTATTAGCTAATAGGTAAAAAATGAGTGAAATCAGCACAGAGTAGAAGCTGAAATAATCCAAAAAGCTTATTATGTATAGGTTTTCATTAAATGCGCCCTGCTGGAATCGAACCAGCCTGAAGACGAATTATGAGTTCGTTGCCTCCCCAATCGGCCAAAGGCGCTTGTTGTGTTAGATTTGTCTTCTGTTTAAGTAGGCTTTAAGCTCAACTCTCTGTTATGATTGTAGCTTGAGCAACCTATTTTTAGCATTTGGACAAACACACATCTATGAGTATAGCATGATTTTACCATCTGACGCATAATTAAAAAAATTTTTAGTTTAGGTTTGGTAATTGGTAATTGGTAATTGGTAATTGATAATTGGTAATTGGTAATTGGTAATTGGTAATTGGTGATTGGGAAAATTCTTACCCAGTCCCCAGTCCCCAGTCCCCAGTCCCCAGTCCCCAGTCCCTGCTTTTCTTGACTAATATATAGACTATGTTTTTTTCTGTAATAGCTTGTCAGCGATGAAAATAAATTCCACTGTAGTTCTGACGTTGATTTTGTTAACCCTAATGCTGGGAGCAGGTTCTGTGAGCGCATTTTTGGGTTTTTCGATGGGAAGTTCTGCTCTCAAAGGTGTTTCGTCACCAGATGGTCGCCCCACTAGCAAATTTGCCAGCAATAGGAATAATAACGCCGAATCGGACAGAGTAAATTTATTAAAAGAGGAAGATATTATCAAAGCTGTAAAAGCGCGAATGCAAAATAATAAAACTGATAATAAGGCACAAAAACGAGAGGAAGAAGAAGAAATCACAGCCAAAAAATCTGAGGCTGCCCAAAAGCGCGAAGAAGTAGCAGAAGAAAAACTAGAACCAGGATTTCCAGTTGTGGCTGAGAGCGAAGGCGTAACAATGTCTGTACAATCGGTTCGTTATTCTGGTGGTGATTTAATACTAAGAGTCAAAATGCAGAATCAAGCTAATGATACTGTTAGATTCTTGTATAGTTTTTTAGATGTTACTGATGATAAAGGCAGAACTTTGAGCGCCATTACAGAGGGATTGCCCGCCGAATTACCAGGTAAAGGTCCAACCTTTACAGGTACAATCAGCATTCCTACAGCTTTACTAGATGATGTGAGCAGTGTATCACTGGCGTTAACAGATTATCCCGCCCAAAAACTGAAATTACAGGTATCCGATATTCCTGTGGAAAAATAAAAATGCTATTATTAGCGTTTTAGTATGACAATAATGTTGACGGACTTTTAGATTTTCGCCTTTGGATTTTGAACCCAATATTCAAAATTTCCAATTGAATAACAAACCCCTGACTGTAGGTATGTTTAAACTTTGCCCAATATGGGGTCAATCTAAAATCTAAAATCTAAAATCTAAAATCTAAAATCCAAAATCTAAAATCCAAAATTCTTTAACATAACCTTGAGAGGTGAGTGCTTTTTCTCAGTTAATTTGGACAGATATAGGGTTTAAATTGTTGTCAGTGCTACTGCTGATAGCAATTAATGCCTTTTTCGTTACCGCAGAATTTTCAATGGTGACAGTGCGGCGAACTCGTATCCATCAGCTAGTTCAGGCTGGTGATATACCTGCGATCGCTGTAGAAATGTTACAACGTAGTATTGACAGGTTGTTATCTACTGCCCAATTAGGTATTACCCTTTCTAGTTTGGCATTAGGTTGGATTGGAGAAAGTAGCATTGTCGTCATAGTAAACGCATGGTTACAGTCCTGGCCTTTACCGGGGAATTTGAGTAATTTTCTGGCTCATTCTCTATCAATTCCCATTACCTTTTTCTTACTTGCCTATTTACAAATAGTTTTAGGGGAATTATTTCCTAAATCAGTGGCTATGTTGTATTCCGAACAACTGGCCAGGTTTTTAGGTCCTTCTGTGAAAGCTATAGTCCGATTTTTCAGTCCGGTAATTTGGATTCTCAACCAATCAACCCGTTACCTGTTAAAATTATTTGGCATTGAATACACAGGTCAAAGTTGGAGACCTCCAGTTACACCTGAAGAATTACAATTAATTATATCAACAGAACGGGAATCAACAGGTTTAGAATTAGCAGAAAGAGAACTGTTAAATAATGTTTTTGAGTTTGGAGAAATTACCGCCCAAGATGTAATGATTCCCCGGACAAGCATTATTACTTTACCAGAAGATGCTACTTTTCAAACATTATTACAAGAAATGACATCTACTGGACATTCTCTCTATCCCATCATTGGTGAATCTTTAGACGACATTCGCGGTATTGTTTATTTTCAAGATTTAGCAACACCGTTATCCCAGGGGAAAATGACCTTAGAAACACAAATTTACCCTTGGATTCGTCCCCCCCGGTTTGTCCCAGAACAGACACTTCTGAGCGAATTATTGCCCATGATGCAGCAAGAAAAACCGGCGATGGTGATCGTGGTTGATGAATTTGGCGCTACCGTGGGAATAGTGACAATTCAAGATGTAATTGCTGAAATTATTGGTAATGCAGGTGAACCAACAGTTACTGATGATTTGCTGGTGCAAATGTCAGAAAAACAAACATTTTTAGTGCAAGCACAGATAAATCTAGAAGAACTAAATGAAGTTTTACATATTAATTTACCCTTAGCAAGAGAATATCAAACTTTGGGAGGTTTTGTACTTTATCAGTTGCAAAGAATACCTGCAAAAGGAGAAATATACACCTATGAGAATCTAGAATTTACTATAGTCTCAGTTAGCGGACCACGCTTGCACCAAATCGAAATTAGAATATTATAGCAGGAGTCAGGAGTCTTAGGGGCGAAGCATTCGGGGGAGCAATTAAGCTGTTGTGTATTTAATTTGTATAAGTGGAACAGGCATCTTGCCTGTTAAATAAGAGTTCAGAATATTCAGAATATTAGGATTATACAATTTAGCTGTGTAACAGCTTATCAATTTTATGAACAGCCTATTTTCCTGTAAGGGCGAAGCATTCGGGGGAACAATTATCAATTTTATGAACAGCCTATTTTCCTGTAAGGGCGAAGCATTCAGGGGAACAATTATCAATTTTATGAACAGCCTATTTTCCTGTAAGGGCGAAGCATTCAGGGGAACAATTATCAATTTTATGAACAGCCTATTTTCCGAATGCTTCGCCCCTACGCCCGTACAGGAGTCGGGAGTCGATAGTAAAACCCTTTTGTAGTCAGAGTTTCATGATTATTTGGGGTTTGCTGAATAAACCTAAAACCTTGATATATCAAAGGTTAGAGGCTGATAAACAGAAAAAAAGTGCAAGGGTTTTGAAGGGTATACCGGAAAAAGTGTGCATTTTTTGGGATTTCAAGAGATGGCAAAGAAATTTTCAAATCTCCTCCTGACTCCTGACTCCTGACTCCTGACTCCTATGCCCTCACGGAAAGACTTTCTCAGCAACCCCTATTTGCTCTTAAATACTCTTCTTAGTTGTGTAAAGTTTGCCACCCAGTACCTTGATAACCATAATCAAATATTTCTGGGTGCAATATTTCTGCCAATATTTCCACAGAATCAACTAAACGCGGTCCAGGTCGGTTAAAATAAGCATTACCATCAGTGATGAAAACTCTGCCAGTTTTAACAGCGTGCAGTTTTTCCCACTCTGGACGCTGAGTTAATAATTTCGCTTCTTGTTGAGTCCGTTGTAAATTAAAGCCGCGGGGCATAAAAATAATTACATCGGGGTTAGTAGCAACCAAGGTTTCCCAGTTGATGAGAGCAGAAGGTTTACCCGTAACACTAAACAAGGTTTGTCCACCTGCCAAATTAACTAACTCAGGTATCCAATTTGCAGCCGTCATCACCGGATCAGTCCACTCGATACAAGCAACTGTAGGCATTTCTGCTACAGACAGTCCTTGAACTTTTCGGTTACAAATTTTAACTCTGGCTTCTAAATTTTCAAGTATTTTTACTGAATCTACTCCAAAGGTTTGACCTATTCTCTCAATGTCACCCCACACATCCCGCAGTGTGTTAGGCTGTAAAGAGATAATCTGTGGTGAACTGTGGGTAAGTTGGGTGACAGCTTTCTCTACTTCTGGTAAACTGACTGCTGAGACATCACATTGAGCTTGAGTAAGAATATGGGTAGGTTGCAATTTCTCTAAAACATCTAATTTGATGTTGTAAATACTCAAAGCAGATTGTACTATTTTGTTGACTTGATCATGAATGCTATTGCTAGGAGCTTTACCATTTAACCGTGCTTGTGTGCAAACTGGAAGATGGGAAATTTCTGGGGGATAATCACATTCATGCGATCGCCCAACTATAGCATTTTGCAAACCCAGAGTAGCAGCAATTTCCGTCGCACTAGGAATTAAAGAAACAATTTTTATATCTGTATCTATCATAAGTATTACCTCCTGGGGATAGGAGTTACAGGAGTACAGGAGTTACAGGAGTAGGGGTTTAGCACTGCTAAACCCTTACAGCAGTCAGTAGTCAAGAATAAAAAACGGTTTCAATTTTTTTTACACTTGTTGCTACTTTTATTTTTGCATACTTCCAGAAATAAGATATCTATCTTGAGGATGTTAGCATTTTTATTTAGCGCCCATTTGCGACAATCAGGAAAGGCGATGAAAAGGCGCACAGGTATATACAGGTATATAGGGCTTGCTGAATAAACCTAAAACCTTGATATATCAAAGGTTAGAGGCTGATAAACACAGAAATTAGTGCAAGGGTTTTGAAGGGTATACCAGAAAAAGTGTGCATTTTTTGGGATTTCAAGAGATGGCAAAGAAATTTTCAAATCTCTTCCTGACTCCTGACTCCTGACTCCTGACTCCTGACTCCTATGCCCTCACGCAAAGACTTTCTCAGCAACCCCTATATAAAGTTTGAGTAAATTTTGCTTGTTCTTATCTAGAACACCGATTCATTAATCGTAAGGGCGGATAGCATTCGGACAGAATATGAACTAGTTTCAGCCATAGGTAAGCTGTTGTGCATTTAATTTGTATAAGTGGAACAGGCATCTTGCCTGTTCCACAAGAGTTCAGAATATTAGGATTATACAATTTAGCTGTGTAACAGCTTATCACCCGAATGCTTCGCCCCTACAAAGTTTTGCTCTGGCTTTTCATCAATTATTTTTTCCTCTAGTGAGAAATCCGGGATAGCTAAAGTCGGTTAAAACCGAATATTTTTTATTGGGTTTATATGGATGAGAAATTGATTTTTGGGTTGCATTATTATGCATATCCTATGATTAATTCCCAAATATTCAATTGACCCACATCTGGAGGTGAATTATCAATAACTTGTAATTGCCAATTGCCCCTAGCAGAGATGGAAAGTAATTGTTTAAGGACAGGATGCGATCGCACACTATAAGTCCTTTCTAACTGAGTTTGTTTTCCCAATGTCCGACTTTGTAACAACACTTGTTGATTATTAGGAGAAATTAAATAAATTTCTAAATCTCCTAAAAATTCATGAGTAATATTCACCGTTACTTGAATATCTGCAACAGTGACATTTTCATTCACAGTGATTATACTCCTAATTCCCCTTTTATCATTATCAGGAATTGCCACTATATTTTTATTCTCACCTTGTAGTTGTTTGTTAACACTTGATGTCACTTTACTCAACTGTTGCGCTATACGTACAGATTTAGCAGCATTAACTTTACCATAACCAAACCAAATACAATGACCATTACTATCATAAGTTCCACCCCGCAAACCTAATTGTGGGTCAGGTTCTGGATCAACAATTTTATCAGTGGTTTCTTGTAAAATACGGTTAACTTGTTGAGCCGTTAAATCAGGATTAACTGATAAAATTAAAGCTGCTATTCCAGCGACTACAGGAGTTGCACTAGAAGTACCACCAAAATTATTAGTAAAATTTCCAGGATTATAACCAGCTGCTCCGAGTTGATCTGTAGTAAACATTCCCAAACCAAGAAGAGAAGTATTTATGGTTGGTTGTGTGTAAACAAAACCAGTTTCTTGAAACCACATTCCTGGAGGAGCATTATTACTAGGAGCGCAAACAGAAATATTTTCACCCCAATTACTATAAGCTGCTTTTTTATTTAAACTCGTAGACGCAGAAACCGCAATTACATCTGGATGAACTGCAAAACCACTTAACCAAGCTGTTTTACCTTGTAAAATATTCTTTGGCCAATTTTGCTCATTGATAGTGCCATCAATGGGACGATTAGCATTACCAGCGGCAAAAACAATTACACATCCTTTACCATTTCTTCCTTGAGTAGCAGCGCGGGTAATAGCCGCCTTTTGACGCAAAGATAAAGGAAAATAAACAGCAGAAGCTCCCCAACTACAAGAAATTACACTAGCACCGTGATTAATTGCCCAATTAAATATATCTTCAATAGATTCATCATCTAAATATCCCGTGGTGCGAATTGGCATTAAAGCACAACCAGGAGCAACACCAACAATTCCTTGACCATTTTCTTCGGCTACAGCTATTCCTGCACAAGCAGTACCGTGACTGGTTTCTTGTTCTCCAGGTAAAGGTAAAAAATCATTTTCTTTCAAATCTCTAGGAGCAATAACTTTACCCAAACCTTGAAAATCTGGATGATTTAAATCAAAAGAATCATCCACAACTGCAACCACCACAGAACGCACACCGCGAGTAATATCCCAAGCTTGTTCTACAGAAATATGAGAACCTATTCCTAACTGATTACCGCTATTATGGTTAAGATACCATTGCTGAGAATAGAGAGAATCACTAGGTTTATAATGTGGTTCTTGTTGAATAAAAATATTTGGTTCGGCAGCTAAAACTTCTGGAAGTGCTTGCAATTGGTTGGTAATTTTAATGGGATTTTCTGTGGCTTGTTTGCTAACAAGAAAGATAAATGTATTAGGTAGCCCTGGAACTGATTGATTTTCCATTAAGCTATATGTGGCAGCTATAGTATTAATTTTGGCAGAGTCCACCCAAGTCGCAAATTGAATTGTGATTTGGTCACTTAAATAAACATAAGTACCTGGATTATCTTTAAACTTGTAAACATGACTGGCAAAAGCTACCTTTTCATCAGCCCTTGCTTGGGACATGGCCGCGTCTAACCGGCTAGGTTCAACGGTGAATACTTCTAATTTGGCTCTGGGGATAGTTCGCCGCCAAATGCCCCAAGAAACCTGAGATAATTGTTCAGGAGAAAGTTTGGCTGTCGGACGGATGGTAAAGCGTTCCCAAACTTTTTCTAAAATCAATTCTTCTCCACCACGTTGTAAAACAACTCCTTGGCTGCTTGTGGGTACACCTGTAGTTTGAGAATTAGAGGAATTAAGGCGATCGCTCATCATGGAATACTTGACTGAATATGCAGGGTTACAGGAACTCTATTCAACTGATGTCCAGTCTACATCAGAGAAAGTTGTGATCTAATTTTGCTGTATCTCAAGCACAAACCGAGTTAAGATACCCAAAGTTTCCATAAATTTTTTATAGACTTGTTACAGTATTTGACCCCATGAACCTTACTGCTACTTCTTTATCACTTATTGCAATTCTTAGTCTGCTATCACCTGTACAGGCTCAGGTAATACAGCTACCCGATAACCAAGCACAACCTATTGATGGTAATGAACCTAATACCCTGCGTCCCAACAGCCAAAATAATAGCTTGTTAAGTATGGCAGGTGGCGATCGCCTGATGAAAGAGGCAGAACAAGCTGTTTCCGGTCAAAACTACACCCTAGCTGCTAAAAAACTCCAAGAAGCACGCCAACTTTATAATCAGCTATCTAATTTTTACCAAGATTTAAATGCCAGTTTTTCCGGTATTGACATCAGAGTATCTGATTCTCAACGCAAAAAAGCCCTGGAAACTGCCCAAAAACGCGACGAAGCAACCTATCAATTAGCACTAGTACATCGAGCTTTAAATCAGCCAGAATTAGCAGTACCATTATTGGTTCAAATTATTAAGAGTCAAAACCCCACACGGGAATTAGGTAAAAAAGCTTATCAACAACTGTTTGAATTAGGTTTTGTTGATACCGCTTATCCCAGAAAATAGTTGATAGTTGATAGTTGATAGTTGATTGTGTTATCAACTTCCCCTGCTCCCCTGCCTCTTAACTGTCACCTGTCACCTGTCACCTGTCACCTATTCCCTGATAATAATAGAGAAGTAAGTTTTTTTCAGGAATTGGGATGATTACTCCACAGCAAGTTGAGGACATGATTAAGGCAGAACTGCCAGATGCACAAGTTGATGTGCAAGACTTAACAGGTGGTGGGGATCACTATCAGGTGACTGTCGTTTCATCACAGTTTGCAGGTAAGGGACTTGTACAACAACACCAGATGGTTTATGGTGCGTTGAAGCAAGCGATGTCAACTGAAGCGATTCATGCCTTGGCTTTGAAAACATCTACTCCCGAAGCTTGACTAATTTTAGATTTTAGATTTTAGATTTTAGATTTTAGATTTTAGATTTTAGATTTTAGATTTTGGATTTTGGATTTTGGATTTTGGATTTTGGATTGAATAAATTACATGAAAATGAAAAAATTGCAATCTAATCAAAATCTATAAATCAATCTAATAAATCAATCTAATAAATCAATCTAATAAATCAATCTAAAATTGAATGAACCTTGGAATTTTGAATCTCCGCAAAAAGGAACTAACAACAATGACACCGGAAGTTAAAGAAAAAATTGATAACTTGATCAACAACAATAAAATCATGGTTTTCATGAAGGGAACTAAATTAATGCCCCAATGTGGTTTTTCTAACAATGCGGTGCAGATTTTCAATGCTTTGGGCGTTCCCTTTGAGACTTTTGATGTGCTTTCTGATTATGAAGTCCGTCAAGGCATTAAAGAATATTCTGAGTGGCCAACAATTCCCCAAATTTACATTAATGGTGAATTTTTAGGCGGTTCTGATATTTTGTATGAAATGTATCAACAAGGTAAATTACAGGAAAAAGTAGAAGTAGCACTAGCTTCATAAATTGGTGACTGTGGACTGGGAAGATAGATGGGGAGATGGGGATATCTCACAAGGGTAGGTATTTTACATTGTCGTGAGGGCAAGACAAGGATGACTTGGAAGGACAGTGAACAAGGGAGGAAAACCGTACAAAATCAGATTCTCTTGGTCACCAAAACAGTCCGTCAAAATACCATTGTGCGTATTAAATCTTCCTTGTCTACTTTCCCTCCGTGTCTTCCAGGTCTTCCCTTCACAGATAATATATATAAGATTTGCGTAAATTGGGGGAGAGTATATTTCCGTATAATTGCCAAAGCTGTAAGGAAATCGGAAGTAAATTTTCAAATTGCTGCTTGCCTTGTAAACAATGGTTTGTAAGCTATTGGTAGCTTTACTTATTTCCCAGTGATTTTTTATATTCTCAAGTTCATCAACGGATTATATGAATTCTGCACAAGAACTCAAATCAGAAATTGCTGCCATGCCTAGCTGGTTACGCCGTTCTATTGGTAAAGCCAGTGAAATTTCGACGGTACAACGTATTATTAAGCAGCGTCAAATTCATACTATTTGTGAAGAAGGCCGCTGTCCCAACCGGGGGGAATGCTACGCCCAAAAAACGGCAACTTTTTTACTCATGGGTCCGACTTGCACTAGGTCTTGTGCTTTTTGTCAAGTAGATAAAGGTCACGCACCAATGCCCGTAGACGAGGAAGAACCGCAAAAGGTAGCAGAATCTGTACATTTGTTAGGATTGAGCTATGTGGTACTGACTGCTGTTGCCCGTGATGATTTAGCTGATGGGGGTGCAGGTCATTTTGTCAAGACTATGGCAACAATTCGCCAAATGAACCCAGCAACGCAAATTGAGGTTCTCACACCAGATTTTTGGGGTGGTGCGGGTGTGGGTGAAACTGGTCAAAAGCACAGGATAGCTATGATTGTGAATGCTCAACCGGCTTGTTATAATCATAATGTGGAGACGGTTCGCAGGTTAACAGGTCCGGTGCGACGAGGTGCAAAATACGATCGCTCTCTGGCAGTGTTAGCAACAGTGAAAGAAATTGATGCCAGTATACCCACTAAGTCCGGTTTAATGTTGGGACATGGGGAAACTAAGGAAGAAATAATTGAAACAATGGCGGATCTGCGGGCTGTGGGTTGCGATCGCATCACACTCGGTCAATACATGCGCCCTTCTTTGGAACATCTCCCAGTACAAAAATATTGGACACCAGCAGAATTTGATGAACTGGGGAAAATAGCCCAGGACATGGGCTTTAGTCATGTTCGTTCTGGTCCTCTGGTGCGGAGTTCTTATCATGCTGGTGATTGGTAATTGGTAATTGGTAATTGGTAAAACATAAAATTGATTACCCAGTCCCCAGTCACCAGTCCCCAGTCACCAGTCCCCAGTCCCCAGTCACCAGTCCCCAGTCACCAGTCCCCAGTCACCAGTCCCCAGTCCCC